>DATIJX010000078.1:0-32340 GCA_035478175.1 Ignavibacteriaceae bacterium | reverse complement strand
TAAGAGTTTTCTTATAAGAGAAATTCCTTCTTCTTCGCTATCAGCAACGAAATGAGAAATACCTGATTTTGAACCATGAACCATTGCACCGCCAAGCTGTTCTTCATCAACAACTTCGCCGGTAACCGTTTTAACAACCTTTGGACCGGTAACGAACATGTAACTAGTTTCTTTTGACATTATGATTATGTCCGTTAGAGCAGGAGAGTAAACTGCACCACCGGCACAAGGACCGAACACTGCTGAGATCTGCGGCACAACTCCCGAAGCCATAATATTTCTTTGAAAAATATCTGCATAACCGCCAAGACTTTTTACACCTTCCTGAATTCTAGCGCCGCCGCTGTCGTTAATTCCAATTATTGGGGCACCGACTTTCATTGCCTTATCCATGATCTTGCAAATTTTTTGTGCATACATTTCAGAAAGTGATCCGCCAAAAACAGTGAAGTCCTGTGAGAAGACATATACCAGTCTGCCATCGATTGTTCCATAACCTGTAACAACTCCATCTGACAGGTAAGCTTCTTTATCAAGACCGAAGTCGATACTGCGATGGGAAACAAACATATCGAACTCTTCAAAGCTGCCTTCATCGAGTAAAAGATCTATTCTTTCACGAGCAGTCAGCTTTCCTTTTTTATGCTGCGAGGCGATTCTCTTTTCGCCTCCGCCAAGTCGGGCTTGCTCACGAAGCGCCATCAATTCTTTTATTTTATCCTGTATTGCCATTTGTATTCTCTCAATGATTAAAAATAATTTTCAAATTAATTTGTCATAAAATTGTTTAGAGCGGTTTCTCACATAATTCAGTCAACACACCATAAGTTGCTTTCGGATGAAGGAAAGCGATGTTCAATCCTTCTGCACCTTTGCGGGGTTTTTCATCAATTAGTTTTATGCCTTTGCTTTTTAATTCTTCCAACGATGATTCAAGCCCCATTGCAGCAAATGCAATGTGATGAATTCCTTCACCCCGTTTTTCAATAAACTTTCCAATTGGTCCTTCAGGATCGGTTGATTCCAACAACTCAATCTTTGTCTGTCCGATTTGAAAGAAAGCTGTTTTAACTTTTTGATCAGCTACTTCCTCAACAGCATAACATTTTAAGCCAAGTACTTCTTCGTAAAATTTTATTGCTTCATCTAAACTCTTAACAGCTATTCCAATATGTTCAATGTGTGATAAATTCATCATTCCTCTTTTTTAATTTTTCATTTATTCAGCCGGAGGCTGATCCGCCTCTGGCGGAAATTTTTAATTAGATGACAACGTGCTCTTTATACTCTCCAAAAACCGAACGCATAGTGTTACAAATTTCCCCAATGCTTGTGTAATTTCTTACTGCTTCAAGTATAGGCGGCATTAAATTATCTGATCCTTGAGCAGCTTTTTTTAAAGCAGTTAGATTACTATTCACTAATTCATTATTTCTTTCGGAGCGGATTTTTTTCAGGAATTTGATTTGCTCTTCCTGAACTTTAATATCAATCTTCAGAAGATCTTTATGCTCTGATTCTTTAATCTGGTATTTATTTACGCCAACTATAATTTTTTCGTTCTCCTCAATTTCCATTTCATATTTATAAGCCGACTTTTGAATTTCAGTTTGAACGAAACCGGCTTCAATTGCTTCCGTCATTCCACCCATCGCATCAATTTTTTCAATATACTCAATAGCTTCTTTCTCAATTGAGTCAGTCATTGATTCAACGTAATATGAACCGGCAAGCGGATCAACAGTGTTTGTGATTCCACTTTCTTCAGCAACAATTTGCTGAGTTCGTAGTGCTATTCTCACTGATTCTTCTGTTGGAAGTGCAAGTGCCTCGTCACGTGAATTTGTGTGTAGACTCTGTGTGCCTCCCAGTGCAGCGGCTAAAGTTTGTATTGTTACTCTGACTATATTATTATCAACCTGTTGAGCAGTTAACGTTGAGCCTGCAGTTTGAGTATGAAACCTAAGCATCATTGACTTTGGATTTTTTGCAGCGAATCTTTCTTTCATAATTTTTGCCCAGAGTCTGCGGGCGGCTCTAAACTTTGATACTTCTTCCAGCAAATCGTTATGTGAGTTGAAAAAGAATGAAAGACGCTGACCGAAAGTATCAACGTCCAATCCTGTTTTAATTGCTGCATCAACGTAAGCAATTCCATTTGCGAGAGTAAAGCCAACTTCCTGCGCTGCAGTTGAACCAGCTTCACGAATGTGGTAACCGCTGATTGAAATCGTATTCCACTTTGGAACTTCCCTGGAGCAATATTCAAAAATATTTGTGATCAATCTCATCGAAGGTTTTGGAGGATAGATATACGTTCCTCTTGCTATATATTCTTTCAATATATCATTTTGAATCGTCCCGCTGATTTTATCTCTGGTTACACCTTGTTTCTCAGCAACTACGATATACATCGCCAATAGAACTGAAGCAGGTGCGTTTATTGTCATCGAAGTTGAAACTTTATCGAGGGGTATTTTATTAAAGAGAATTTCCATATCTGCAAGTGTATCAATGGCAACTCCAACTTTGCCGACTTCACCATAAGCAATCGGGTCATCGCTGTCATATCCAATTTGTGTTGGAAGATCAAATGCTACCGATAAACCTGATTGACCTTGCTCAAGTAAATATCTATACCTTTCATTTGATTCTTTGGCATTACCAAAACCAGCATATTGACGCATCGTCCAGTACCTGCCTCTGTACATCGTTGGTTGAATACCTCTCGTGAAAGGATATTCACCGGGGAAGCCTAAGTTATCTTCCTGAGTTCCTTTAATATCATCAGGTGTGTACAATTCTTTAACCGGAGAAAAAGAAGCAGTTGTAAACTCTTTTTTTCTTTCGGGATTTTTTGATGTGAATTTTTTATAAGTATTGTTTAACCATTCGCTATACTTCTGCATCAATCCAAACTCCTTTCAATTTTTCTTATTCGTTCTCAAATTTCTTTGGAGAGCAAATTTATACGCAGTAATTCAGTTTGACAAATATTAGCCTGAGCAAAGTAAATGCCATTGGTGATTTTTTTTGATCATTAGTCCTATATCATTTAAAGCACTCTTATAATGTCATATCAATCATATCTCTATTCAATAAAGAGAAACAGGGGTCATCAATTCTTGAATTTGAAAAGTTTGCATTATGTATTTATTGATAACAAGCTTTGATTTATTCCTTAGTTAAGCAGAATCTTTGAACTTATCAGAAAACAATCTTTTTTTTGCAAAATGAGGCATCATTAATTATTTTTAGCAGCTCAAAATCAAAGATTTTTGCTTTATATCTGGTTTTGCCGGGGTGGCGCAACCCGGCTTCGTTAAAACTTCACCGTGGTATTTTGCCCGATACATTCTTGAACCGATTTATATTCTTTGAGTATGAGTAAATAATTTGCCGGGGTGGCGGAATTGGTAGACGCACAGGACTTAAAATCCTGTGGGAACTTGTTCCCGTGCCGGTTCGAGTCCGGCCCTCGGTACTATTTTGGTCATTGGTTATCAGTCATTGGTCACAGTTAATAACAATTGACTAATGGCCAATTGTCCGGGCTCTTAGCTCAGTTGGTTAGAGCGTCTGCTTGACGTGCAGAAGGTCAAAGGTTCGAATCCTTTAGAGCCCACAAGATTTTAAGGTCAAAGGTTCTGCCAAAGGCATTCCTTCGGACCTTCGGAAGAATCCTTTAGAGCCCACAGTACCTTCCGGAAAAATGTTTTGGATGAAGATTTATTATTTATTCCGGTTGGTTTTTTTATAGAGATTTATGAATAAGATTAAAATAAAATTTCCTGATGGTCAAGAGAAAGAATTTGATAAAGGTGTAACGCCTTTTCAGATTGCTCAATCAATCTCTGAAAGACTTGCTGATGAGGTACTCGCTGCAAAGGTAAACGGGTCAGTCATAGATATGCAACGACCAATTCACCAGGATACTGATATTCACTTTCTCAAATTTGATGATGAAGAGGGAAAAGAAGTTTATTGGCATTCATCATCTCACCTGATGGCTCATGCTATTAAATCGTTGTACCCGGAAGCAAAATTTGGTGTTGGTCCTGCGATTGAAAATGGTTTCTATTACGATTTCGATATCAATAAAAAGCTTGACGAGGAAGATCTTCGGAAGATTGAACAAAAAATGGAATCGATAACAAAGGAAGATCATAAATTTGAGAGAACAGAGTTACCGAAAGCAAAAGCGGTGGACTTCTTCAAAAATCAGGATGATCAATACAAACTGGAAATTTTAAGTGAGCTGGATGAAAACAATGAAGTGATCAGCATTTATAATGAAGGTGATTTTACTGATTTGTGCACAGGTCCTCATCTTCCTTCTGCAGGAAAAATAAAATTTGTTAAGCTGCTAAGTGTTTCAGGTTCGTACTGGCGTGGTGATGAGCATAACAAACAAATGCAAAGAATTTATGGCATCTCTTTCCCGAAAAAAAAGATGCTCGATGATTACATTCACTTCCTTGAAGAGGCGAAAAGAAGGGATCACAGAAAACTTGGTAAACAGCTTGATCTATTCAGTGTTCACGAAGAAGCAGGTGCTGGTTTAATTTACTGGCATCCAAAAGGTGCACGAATAAGAATGGAAATTGAAAATTACTGGCGGGATGCTCACTTAAAAAATGGTTATGAATTGCTTTACTCTCCTCATATGGGGAAGAGTTGGCTCTGGGAAACGAGCGGTCATTTAGATTTCTATAAAGATAGCATGTATTCAGGAATGAAGATAGATGAACAGGATTATTACATCAAACCGATGAACTGTCCATTTCACATTATGATTTACAAGGCACATCTGCGTTCGTATCGGGATTTGCCGCTGAGATGGGCAGAACTTGGTACTGTTTACAGGTACGAAAAGAGCGGAGTGCTTCATGGTTTGCTGAGAGTTAGAGGATTTACTCAAGATGATGCCCACATCTTTTGCGCTCATGAACAGATTGAAAAAGAGATCAGAAGAACTCTAAACTTTGCAAGAATGATTCTTGGTACTTTTGGTTTTACTGAGATGAACTTTTATCTGGCAACTAAACCGGAAGAATCTGTTGGTGAAGTTGAGCTTTGGGATAAAGCTGTTGAATCTCTGAGAAAAGCTCTTGAAGCCGAAAAACTAAATTATCAAATGGATGAGGGTGGCGGAGCATTTTACGGTCCAAAGATAGATATCAAAATTAAAGATGCACTTGGAAGAGAATGGCAGTTAAGTACAATACAGTTTGATTTTAATTTGCCTGAAAGATTTGACATCAATTATATTGGTGAAGATGGCAAAGAACACAGACCTTTCATGGTTCATCGTGCATTGCTTGGTTCGATTGAAAGATTTTTCGGAATTCTGATTGAACATTACGCCGGAGATTTTCCTCTTTGGTTAGCTCCTGTTCAAGCTGTTGTCATTCCCGTATCTCAAAACTTTTTTGAATATGCTCAGACCATAAATGAAAAATTTGTTGCAGGTGGAATACGAACTCATGTAGATCAGAGGAATGAAAAAATCGGTTATAAAATCAGAGATTGGGAAAATCAAAAAGCACCTTATATGATTATTGTCGGAGAAAAAGAGCAAAACGCAGCCAATATCTCAGTCAGACAGCATAAAAAAGGTGATCTTGGGGCGTTTACATTGAACGATTTTATTGATAAACTTGCTATTGAAATTAAAAACAAAGATTACACAACAATTTAAAGAGGTTATACATCGCGCAAGTAGAAAGCATCCGCATAAATGAGGAAATCCAGGCTCCTAAAGTCAGAGTAATTGATACAGAGGGAAAACAGCTTGGTGTATTTTTAATAAAGGACGCCAGACGCTTAGCTGGTGAAAGAGGGAAAGACCTCGTGGAAATTGCTCCTCAGGCAAAACCTCCTGTCTGCAAAATAATTGATTTTGGAAAATTCAGATACGAGCAACAGAAGAAAGATAAAATCCAAAAGAAAAATCAGCAGGTATCCATACTTAAAGAAATAAGATTTCATCCAAATACTGATGTTCACGATTTTGATTTTAAAACCAGACACGCGATTAATTTTCTTGAGGAAGGAAATAAAGTAAAGGCAACCGTTGTATTTAAGGGAAGAGAAATGGCTTATGCGGAACTTGGAGAAAATCTTTTAAAAAGATTTTTAGAAAGAGTTCAGGATGTTGCAAAAATTGAGGTGGAACCAAAAATGGAAGGAAGAAATATGAGCTTAATAGTGGTTCCGGCTTCGAAAAAAGGAAAGAAAAAACAATAATAATACAGGATTAATTTATGCCAAAGATGAAAAGTAACCGGGGCGCTTCTAAAAGATTTAAGAAAACCGCTTCGGGAAAATTTAAAAGACAAAAGGCTTATAAGAGTCATATCTTAACCTCAAAATCTACAAAGAGAAAAAGGAAATTGAGGACTACGACATTGGTCTCTAAAGCTGACCAAAAAAGTGTAAGTTTAATGGTTCAATAACGAAAAAGGAAAAGTGAAATGCCAAAAGCAAAGAATAACGTTGCTTCAAGAAAAAGAAAAAGAAAAATATTAAAACAGTCAAAAGGTTACTGGGGCAGTCGTGGTAACGTTTTTACTGTTGCCAAAAATGCTGTTGAAAAGGGTCTCGTTCACGCCTATCGTGACAGAAAAACCAAGAAGAGAATTTACAGGCAATTATGGATTACCAGAATAAATGCTGCTGTAAGACCGCATGGCTTAAGCTATTCAAAATTCATTAGTGCTCTTGATACAAAAGGAGTAATAATTAATCGTAAGGTTCTTGCAAACCTCGCTGTTGATAATCCTGATGCCTTCGCTGAACTTGTAAAGTTCTCGAATAACTAATTCAAACCCTCATAGAATTGAAAAAATTTCTGTGAGGGTATTATTTTAAATATTCAACAGTCCCATTATGCAGCGTTCGGAAATAGAGAGAATAAAATCAGATTTCGATCATGAAATTGAAAAAGCATCTACATCTGGAGAACTTGAACAAGTCAGAATTAAATATCTCAGCCGGAATGGAATTGTAACAAAGCTGTTTGATGAACTAAAATTGATATCAGGCGAAGACAAACCTGTCTTCGGTAAACTTCTTAATAATCTTAGAACAGAAGTAACAGAATCATTCAATAATAAAAAATCAATTATTGAATCGAATCAACTTCCAGATTCAGCAAGCATAGATCTTACACTTCCTGGTAAAGGTATTAAGATTGGCAGCCGACATATCCTCACTCAAACTCTATTCGAGATAAAATCAATTTTTAAGGGATTAGGATTTTCAGTTTATGATGGACCTGAGCTTGAATCTGATTACTACAATTTTGAAGCTCTGAACTTTCCTCCTGATCACCCTGCACGGGATATGCAAGACACATTCTTCGTAAGTGATAAATTTCTTCTTCGTACGCACACTACACCAGTTCAGATAAGAATAATGGAGAAAGAGCAGCCTCCCATCAGAGCAATTATGCCGGGACGTGTTTATCGTAATGAAGCTATTAGTTCACGAAGCTATTGTATGTTCCATCAGGTTGATGGAATTTATGTTGATACCGATGTTTCTTTTGCTGAATTGAAAGGAACACTTGTTTCCTTTGCCGAACAGTTTTATGGTGTAGGATTTAAATATAGATTCAGACCAAGCTTTTTTCCATTCACGGAACCAAGTGCAGAAATGGATATTACATGCTACATCTGCAAAGGAAAAGGGTGCAGAGTTTGTAAGCATTCCGGCTGGCTTGAAATACTTGGCTGCGGAATGGTTGATCCGAATGTATTTAAGTATGTCAATTATGATTCAGAGAAATATACTGGATATGCATTTGGAATGGGTATAGAAAGAATCGCAATGCTTAAGTATGGCATTGATGACATAAGAATATTTTTTGAAAATGATTTAAGATTTCTTAAACAATTTTAACCGGAAATTTTCTTGAAGATCTCTCTTAACTGGATTAAAGATTACGTTAACCTCGATGGCATCTCGACTGAAGAGATTGTTGAAAAGTTAACTATGTCCGGACTAGAGGTTGAAGATTATGTTGATCAGAATAAAAAATATTCCGGGATTATTGTTGGATTAGTTAAAGATGTACAGAAGCATCCGAATGCAGATAAGCTCACTATTTGTACTGTGTATGATGGCAAAACCGATCTGCAGGTCGTTTGTGGCGCGCCGAATGTCCAGAAAGGACAAAATGTTGTTTTCGCTCCGATAGGGACCGTAATTCCTAAGGGGGAAATGGAAATGAAGAAAGTTAAGATCCGTGGCGTCGAATCAAACGGAATGATCTGTGCTGAAGATGAATTAGAATTAGGTGATGATCATTCTGGCATAATGGTTTTAAATGATGATTTATCAGCCGGCACTCTCATTAGTGATGCCTTAAAGTTAAATGATGTTCTGCTAGAAATTGCAATCACGCCAAATCGTCCTGATGCACTTTCACATATTGGTGTAGCACGTGACCTGTCAGCTATCTTTAATCGTGAATTGAGAATCCCCAAACTCGATTTTCAGGAATCACAGCAAGACATTAAACAGCTTGCCAGTGTTGAAATTGAAGACAAAATAAATTGCCCTCGTTATTCTGCCAAAGTTGTCACAGGTATTACGATTAAAGAATCACCTGAATGGCTTCAAAATAAATTGACTAAAATCGGATTGCGACCTATTAATAACGTAGTTGATGTTACCAATTTCATACTTCACGAGTTAGGACAACCTTTACACGCATTCGATCTTGATCTTCTTGCGGGAAAGAAAATTGTGGTGAAAAGTCTCACTGAAGAATTAAAGTTCACTACTCTTGATTCAAAAGAGAGAATCTTGCCAAAGGGAACAATGATGATTTGTGATGGCAAACGCGAAGTTGCAATCGCAGGTGTAATGGGCGGTGAAAATTCTGAAGTCACTGAATCAACAAAAAATATTTTGATCGAATCAGCTTACTTCAATCCAACTTCCATCAGGAGAACATCAAAAAAATTACAGTTAGCTACTGACTCATCTTACAGATTTGAAAGAGGAACTGATCCATCTAATACTGTATTTGCTGCACAAAGAGCTGCTCAGTTAATTGCAGCTATAGCTGGTGGGGAAATTGCTAAAGGTGTTATTGATGAATATCCTATTAAGTTAAAGCAGAATGAAGTAAAGTTTCGTTTAGCCCGAATGAAAAAATTGCTCGGTTACGAAGTACAGAAAGCAGATGTAATAAAAATATTTCAGAAGCTTGGAATAAATTTATTAAAAGATATGGGCGAATCTCTTGAAGTAATAATTCCAACTCATCGTCCTGATATTGAAAGGGAAGCAGATCTGATCGAAGAAGTTGCAAGGATAGCCGGTTATGAAAAAATTCCAGTTATAGAAAAAGTGAGCATAACTCTGCATAAAAGAAAAGACGACTTTGACCTTGAAGATAAAATCAGAGAGAGTGCAGTTGCTTTGGGATTTAATGAAATGGTTAATAATCCGCTCATCCCTGAAGCAGATTCAAAAGTAACAGGAATACCGATTGAAATAGCTAATCCACAAAGCCAGGATATGGCATATCTGCGAACTTCGCTTTTAGTTTCGGCCTTACCTACTATATCTCATAACATTAAAAAAGGTGAGAAGGATATCGCTGTTTTCGAAATAGGAAATGTATTTGAAAGACTAAAAGATGACCTAAATTCATTTGCTGATTTTGAAGAGAAGAAGAAGCTATTGCTAATAATTACCGGTAAAAAGCAAAGCCGTCAATGGTATTCTGCTGAATCAGATTATGATATCTTTGATTTGAAAGGTCTGATAAATTCATTTTTTTCAAAAATTTCGCTTGACTATGTTTTAAATGATTCTTATAATTCCATACAGAATAAGATTTACGATTATCAATTCACCGTAAACTTTAAAGATTTGACGTTTGGAGCTGGTGGTAAACTTAACAAAAGTGTTCTTAAAATGTTTGATATTAATCAACCAGTATTTTCTTTTGAATGCGATTTAGAAATTTTTCAGAAGTTATCAGGTGAAAGAAGAGTATTCAGGGATCTATTGAAATACCCCAAAGTTTACCGTGATTTTGCGTTTTTGTTTGAAAAATCGATAAATTATACCACGGTAAAGAAATTTATTTTACAGGCAAGCACTGATATTCTTAAATCTGTTGAACTTTTTGATCTTTTTGAAAGTAAAGAGATTGGGGATGATAAAAAGAGTCTGGCATTTAATTTAGAGTATTATGATTATAATAGAACTTTAACTGATGAAGAAGTAGATAAAGATTTTCAAACATTAATAAACAAAGTAACAGAAAAATTTAACGCGATTCTTAGAGGAAAATAATTGGTAGACCTTGCTAAATACGAAACCTTGATAAGCGACCTGGGTAAGCTTGAGTCCCATGTAGAAATTCTCAAAAATAAATACAGCGATACCATGGGAAGAAACAAAGAATTAGAAGTATCGCTGAATGAAATACAACAGGATAAAAATCTTCTTCACCAAAAAATTTCCGAGATGGAATCAGAATTAGAAGATATAAAACTTAAATCGGAGGAAAAAACAAAACTAAATTCAGATGAACGGGAAGAGATAAAAATTAAAATTAAAGATTTAATATCCAGAATAGATAAACACTTGTCCTCTGATTAGTCACAATAGTTGAATTCAGGACAAGTTCAAGTAATTAGTTCTTAAATAATTTGTTAGTGGGTTAGCACAGAAAGACTGATGGAAAAAAAGAAGCTGAAAATAAAAATATTTGACAAAGAGTATTCTTTACTTGTCGAAAATGAAGAGATAGCAAAAGAGCTTGCTATCTATGTAAATAAAGTAATGGAAGAGACAAAGGATGAATTACCGGATCAACCGGCTCAAACAATTGCTATTATTGCGTGTTTGAATATTGCATACGATCTTTTTATTGAAAAGAATAAGAACAGAGAATTTTTAATTCAGGCTTCGGATAAAGTTAAAAAGATAAAACTTCTTCTATCAGAACAGCAGGTTGCCGACCCATCTTAAGTATAACCGCTTCGCTGCTCCTAATAATTAGTGAAAAACTAACATAAACTAATTGGGAGTATTACTCCGGCGTGTATTACAGGCCTCATCTTCAATTTTGAATTGAGGACTCTCCCATTTTTGGGATAGCAGTGGAAGTAAAAAGCGACTGGGAACATTCCCACTGTGATTAATAGGGTTTTTCCTATTAATTACGGGGCAGCGAGTGCGGTCTTTAAAAAATAAAACTTAAGCGTGGAGGAAAAATGGACGTACTGTTATTAATACCGATGCTCGTTGTTGTTATTATTGTGTTCTTTTACCTGGGATGGATGATGAACTCCAGGATTGGTAAAAAAAGTATTATCACTGCCGAAGATCAGGCGAAGAAGATACTCGATGATGCAGATAAAGATGCTAAGAATATTAAAAGAGAAAAGCTGTTAGAAGTAAAAGATGAGTGGTATAAAAAGAAAACTGAATTTGATAAAGAGGTTCAGCAAAAAAGACAAAAGGTTGGTGCACTTGAAAAACAGATTCAACTAAGAGAAGAAAACAGCGAGAAAAAGTTTGATCTGGTTTTACAGAAAGAGAGAGAAAATAAAAAGTTTGAGCAGGAGCTTAGCGAACAACGCAAGCAATTTGAGAAAAAGCTTGAGGAAATAAACCGTCTCGAACAGGAGCAAAACACAAGGCTTGAAAAAATATCAGGTCTCTCCTCAGAAGAAGCAAAGAAAATTCTGATGGAGAATCTTGTAAATGATGCCAAAATGCAAGCCGCATCAATCATCAAAGATATTTCAGACAAAGCCAAAGCCGATGGCAAACGGGAAGCCCAGAAAATCATCGTCCAATCAATTCAAAGAACCGCCGCAGACCATTCCATTGAAAGCACAGTTTCAGTTGTTCAGATACAAAATGATGAAATGAAAGGAAGAATCATCGGAAAAGAAGGTCGAAACATTCGGGCTTTCGAATCTGCTACCGGTGTTGATGTAATTGTTGATGACACACCTGAGGCAGTTATACTTTCTTCTTTCGATCAATTTAGAAGGGAAGTTGCGAGAGTTTCCCTCGAAAGATTAATCTCTGATGGAAGAATTCATCCAGCGAGAATTGAAGAAGTTGTGGAAAAAGTTAAGCAGGAACTTGAAGAAGAAATGATACGTGATGGTGAAAATGTAGTTTTACAGCTCGGTTTACACAATATGCATAACGAACTTATTAAGCACATCGGTAAAATGAAATACAGATCAAGCTTCGGACAGAATTTAATGCAGCATAGTATTGAAGTTGCATACTTGACTGGTATAATGGCGGCTGAACTTGGGATGGAAGCTAATTTGGCAAAACGTGCTGGACTTCTGCACGATATCGGAAAAACAGTTGATAAAAGTGTTGAAGGTCCTCACGCTCTTATTGGTTATGAGTTCACAAAGAAGTTTAACGAGAACGCAATTGTTGTAAATGCTGTTGGTTCCCACCACGAAGATATTGAAATGGAACATCCTATTGCAGCATTAGTACAAGCAGCTGATGCAATCAGCGGAGCACGACCTGGTGCAAGACGTGAACCTCTTGAGAGTTATGTAAAACGATTAGAGAATCTTGAAGAGCTTGCTAAATCATTTGAAGGAGTTGCAAAGACATATGCAATTCAAGCAGGAAGAGAAGTTAGAGTTGTTGTAGAGCACGAGAAGATAGATGATCTTATGGCTGATAAACTTGCAAAGGAAATTGCTGCAAAGATAGAAAATGAAATGGAATACCCCGGGCAAATTAAGGTTACAGTTATCCGCGAAGTAAGGAAAATTGGTTACGCTAAATAAACGGGGTAAATGCCCCTTTTTTATTTTCTAATATATGCCTAATGCAAAAAAAATAAAAGTTGCAATTACCGGAAACATTGGCTCCGGCAAATCTACTTTTACGAAATTTTTATTTGAAGCCGGATATCCTGTAATACTCGCTGATGATATATCCAAGGAAATTCTTGCTGGTGATCCTGAAGTTAGAGTAGAAGTCATAAAAGAATTCGGAGCACAAGCTTTCCAGGGAAATAAAATCAACAAAAAGTTTATAGCAGATAATATCTTTTCCGATCCCAAAAAACTCAAAATAATCCATTCAATCCTTCATCCAAGGGTCAGGAAAAGAATTGAATCCCTTTCAAAAGAATACTTCAAAACCAGCGATATTGTTTTTGTAGAAGCAGCTCTGATTTACGAATCAAAGATTGAAAAAATGTACGATTATATTGTGCTCATTACTGCTGATAAAAATATAAGAATGAAACGCTCGACTATGACTAAAAAGTTCTCAGAGAAGGACTTTATTAAGCGAGATAGTAATCAAATGAGTGAGGAAAGTAAAAAGAAGAAAGCAGACTTTATTTTTACTAACGATGGTTCTAAAGATGAGCTAAAGCGAAAAGCTATTTTACTTATCAACCTGCTAAAGCCAACCTTAAACTAAAATTCATATCCACTCAAGGTCATTACCACTTTTTACAGTACTAAAAATGCTGTAATTTTGTCTACAAATTTTTGCGGAGAATGTAGTGTCTGTATTTCATAATCTTCTTGTTAAAACTGTTCAACTAATGCCTGAGAGTATTGTTTGGTTATTTTCAAAAAAATACATCGCAGGTAAAACCCTTCAAGCAGCAGTTGATACCGTTAAAGATCTTAATGCCAAAGGAATTCTTGCAACTCTCGATGTGTTAGGCGAATCAATCAAAACAAAAGAAGAAGCAATCGAAGCTAAAAGAAAAGCGCTTGAAGTTTTTGATGCGATTGTTAAGAATAAACTAAATGCAAATCTTTCAATTAAGCCGACTCAGATGGGTTTGGCTATCGATAAGGAATTAGCATATCAGCAAATTCTTGAGTTGGTTAAAAAAGGAAACGAAATTAAAAATTTTGTTAGAATAGATATGGAAGATTCTCCATTTACTGATTTAACTTTTGATGTATATAAAAGAATTTATGAAGAGTATAGTAACCTTGGTGTGGTCCTTCAGGCATACCTGAAAAGAACTTATAATGACACAATTTTACTGAACAAACTCGGAACAAATTACAGACTTTGTAAAGGAATTTATATTGAACCTGCGAACATCGCTTACAAGGATAAGCAGGCAATAAGAGATAATTTTATGAAATGCCTTGAGCTAATGCTGAAGAATGGTAACTATGTCGGAATTGCTACTCACGATAAATATCTTATTGATAAATCTTACGAATTGATAAAAGCTCTGAACATACCAAAAGATATGTTTGAGTTTCAGATGCTGCTTGGTGTAAGAGAAGACCTGCGAGATAAAATAAATAGCGATGGCTATAAAGTTAGAATATATGTTCCATTCGGAGAGGACTGGTACAAATATTCAATGAGAAGATTGCAGGAAAATCCTCAGCTTGCCGGACATATTGCTAAAGAATTTTTCGCGTTCAGATAATGAGTATTTCCCGGAAGTTAAATATCCTGGGAATTGAAAGCTCCTGTGACGAAACTTCGGTTGCAATTCTTATCAATGAAGAAGTAAAAGCAAATCTCATTTCATCCCAGCATTTTCATAAAGCTTTTGGCGGCGTTGTGCCTGAATTATCAAGCAGAGCTCATCTGCAAATGGTCAAGCCGTTGCTTGACTCAGCATTGAAAACAGCTAATCTAAAACTCACTGATATAGATTTAATTACTGCTACTTCAGGTCCCGGGCTGATTGGTGCTTTGCTTGTAGGTCTAACATTCGCAAAAGGTTTATCTTATTCTATGAACAAACCATTCGTTGCAGTTAATCATATTGAAGGACATATTTTTTCCGGTTTTCTGCCTGCCCGCCAAACA
Organism: Ignavibacteriaceae bacterium; assembly: GCA_035478175.1. GTDB lineage: Bacteria > Bacteroidota > Ignavibacteria > Ignavibacteriales > Ignavibacteriaceae > IGN2. The sequence goes on along the minus strand of DATIJX010000078.1, from coordinate 17,511 downwards.
AATTCTTTGGCAGGCGGGATGGAACAGAAACCTGAATTTCCCATGCTTGTCCTTGTAGTATCGGGTGGACATACTCTGTTGCTATATGTAGAAAGTTTTACAAAAATTTATTTGCTTGGAACTACAGTAGATGACGCAGCAGGAGAAGCATTTGACAAAGTTTCCAAGCTGCTTGGATTTGGATATCCCGGTGGACCACAGATCGAAGCCAGTGCTTTAAAAGGAAATGAGAAGAGCATTAAATTTCCTGTTGCAGAATTGAAAGATGAATACAATTTTTCTTTCAGTGGTTTGAAAACTTCTGTGCTTCGTTATGTGCAGAATAATTTTCCTGATAGAATAATTCCAGAATCTGATTTGAATAATATTTCCGCATCTTTCCAAAAAGCCTTGGTTGATGCTTTAGTTCAAAAAGTAAATTTTGCATTGAATAATCATAAAGTAAAATCATTATCGCTTGCCGGCGGTGTTGCTGCGAACAAAAAGCTGAGAAATGAGCTCAATAACCTCGCAGAAAAATTTAAAGTTCCCTGTATAATTCCTTCACTTGAATATTGTGGTGATAATGCAGCAATGATTGCAATGAGAGGATTTCAACTTTATCAGAATGGAATCCAGGATAATTTGAAGGTAGCTCCTTATCCTTCTATCCCTGAAAATTATTTTCTGAAACTAAAATAGTCTTGAATGAAAAGTAAATTAACAAAACTTCTTACTCGATGGGATATTTTAGCGGTTGCTGGAGTGTTTATTCTTGTTTTAATTCTATCTTACTTAACATTCTTTACACCAAATTATTATACTGCAAATCAACCAGTTACTTTCGATATAAAGAAAGGTGAAAGTTTTTCTTCAGTCGTTGACCGATTGCATGATCAGGGAATAATTCCAAGCAAAAATAATTTTAAAATTGCCGGCTTCGTTTATGGTGCTGAAAGAAAAATCCGTGCAGCAAGATTTCACATTCCAAATGGATTAAGTTACCTTGATTTACTCGATTTATTCATTTCAGGAAAATGTGATTTTCAAAGAACACTTACGATCCGTCCCGGACAAACAATTATATGGCTTGCTCATCGCCTGCAAAAATATGTTTATATAGACTCGACTGAATTCGTAAATCTTGCAAATAACAAAAGCTTCGCTGATTCACTTGGCCTCAAACAAAATTCTTTCGAAGGTTATTTGCTGGCTGCTGATTTTGAAATTTATGAAAGAAGTTCTCCAGAAGAAGCAATTAGAATTTTCTACGATGCATTTAAAGAATTCTATAGTGATAGTTTAAAAGATCGAACGAAAGAAATAGGCTTTACAATTCACGAGATTATTACTTTAGCGTCGATCATTAAAGGCGAGACACATAAAGAAGCAGAGATGTCCCGAATTTCTGGTGTCTACCATAACAGGCTGCGAATCGGAATGAAACTTCAGGCTGATCCAACGATTCAATATGTTATTCCCGGAGGGTGGAAAAGATTGACTTACAAAGATCTGGAATTAGATTCACCTTATAATACTTACAAATATTTTGGCTTGCCGCCCGGACCAATTAATAGTCCCGGACAACCTGCAATAATGGCTGCGTTATATCCTGAAAAAAATAGCTATCTTTACTTTGTCGCAGATGGAACGGGTGGTCATTTATTTGGCAAAAATTTAATAGAGCATAATCGTAATGTCAAGAAGTATAGAGAGTTCATTAAAAAACAGAAATAGATTCTAAGAATTGAAATTTAATATTATCAGGGTCAATTGTTACTAAAACAAATAAATAAGAAAAACACTTTAATCTTTCCGCCTTTGGCGAGACTCGCCTTTGGCGGTATACTTTTATCTTTTATCTTGATTAAATGTGCTAATCAACTTCCTCCAGGTGGTGGAGAAGAGGATAAGATTCCACCGAAGATTGTTAATGTTTTTCCTGCCGATGGAACTACAAACTTTGATAAGGATTATTTTGAACTAGATTTTTCGGAGTACGTTGATAAACGATCGGTGAGAGACGCTATTTTCATTTCACCATTTATTGAAGGAAACTTCACTTATAGCTGGAGCGGCACAACTCTCGAAGTAACATTCCCCGAAAAATTAAAAGATGATGTTACGTACACAATTACAATAGGCACTGACGCTGTTGATTTGAATAATAAAAACAGGATGGCTCAGGCATTTACATTTTCGTTTTCTACTGGAAGTAAAATTGATCGGAGAATAATTTCAGGCAGAGTTTATGGAAAAGAGAAAGAAGGTATTTTTATTTATGCATACAAAATGGATGAAAGTTCCGACTCACTTCTAAACCGAAAACCGGATTATGTTTCCCAAACCGGTGGTGATGGTAATTTTAGTCTGCAGGGACTCGGTGCCGGTAATTACAGAATCTTTGCAGTGAATGATAAGTTCAGAGATTATTTATATCAGCAGGATCAGGATGAAATTGGTATTCCGCAAACAGATATTTTTTTAAGCGAAACTGATTCGCTCTTCAGTGATATTTATTTTATGCTCTTTAATGCTGATGTTTCCAGCCCCAGATTAATTAGCGGGATAATGACTGACAGGAATCATATGATTGTCAGTGCAAATAAAGTGTTAGATAAAAAATCAATCTTCTCGAAAAATTTCTCTATTGTTGATTCGACAGAGAATAAGAACTATGAAGTAGCTTATGCCTTCAAAGGAAAAACAAAACCTGAAGAGTTTATTTTAATGTTTGATTCAGAGATAAACCCTTCCAACCAGGTTTATCTTCTTGTTGATACATTAATTGACTTGATGGGAAATATTATGATTAATGATTTCACTAAAGTAGTTGTTAGTGACAGACCTGATACTAATTCAATTAAAATTGTTTCAACTGAACCTGCGGCCGGGGGACTGGTTGATTTTCAAAAGACAGAGATCAAAATCTTTTTCGATGAAGCTTTTAATAAAGACTTTAAAATTTCTGCGGTTGCATTATCTGATACATTTAACAAACCGGTAGGTTTTGACATCAATTTTTTTGATGATGCTACTTTGTGGATCAAACCTGACGAGAACCTCAGACCAGACAAAGATTATCTTGTTAAACTGCAGCTTGGAAATTTTGTTGACTTAGCTGGCAATAAAAAAGATTCGCTGTTTACTTTAAAGTTCAGAACAATTTCAGGATTAGATTTTACAGGTCTTTCAGGCAACGTCATCAATCTTGATTACACAAAAAATCCTGTCTTGATTCTTGAAAGTGTCGAAACTCCACAGTTAAAGTATGAGCACAAACCGAACCTTGACAAATTTGAATTTACGCGGGTTGAGCCGGGTAAATATTTTCTCTGGTGTTATCTTGATGCAGACAGCAGCGGTAAATATAATTACGGTTGGCCAGAACCGATTGAATTTTCAGAGAGATTTTCTTTTCATCCTGATACTCTAAACTTGCGGCCGAGATGGGAAGTAACTGATTTGATTTTTAGGTTTAAGTGATTTGGAAACTTAGATTAGTTTAATTCTGAAATATTATTTTTCCATCTTTTATTGTCATACAATTAATATTCCTTCCAATTGAGTAAACGATATCAGAATAATCATCAGTATTAAACACAGCAAAGTCAGCTTTCTTACCAATTTCAATTGAGCCGATATTTTTTTCTCTGCACAAAGCTTTTGCCGAGTTAATTGTGACTGCACCTATGGTTTCTTCAATTGTCATTTTCATTTTTAGTGCTGCCAGACTCATTATCAAACTTAAACTTGAGATATGGGAAGAACCCGGATTAAAATCTGTGGAAAGAGCAACAATCGCATTCTGTTCTATCAACTTTCTTGCAGGTGCGTAAGTGTGATTCAAGAAAAAAGAAACGCCCGGAAGAAGAACAGCTACGGTATCAGACTTTCCAAGTTTTGGTATGTCCTCATCCTCAATTACTTCAAGATGATCCACAGAAACGGCATTGTGCTTAAGTGCTATGTCCAACCCACCAATAGCATTGAATTGTTCAGTATGTAGTTTAAGCTTTAACCCGTGATTTTTTGCAGCGGTGAATATCTCATCAATTTCATTTGAAGAAAACGCAGTCGCTTCACAAAATCCATCACAAAACTCCGCAAGTTTTTGTTCTGCAAAATAGGGAATCATCTTATTAATAATCTCATCTACATAAGCCGGATGATTATCTTTAAATTCTTTTGGAAATGTATGTGCACCAAGAAATGTTTGAACGATTTCAATTGGATAGATTTCATTTAGAAAATTAATTACCTGCAGAAGTTTTCTTTCATTTTCAAAATCTAATCCGTAGCCACTTTTAATTTCAAGAGTAGTTATGCCCTGCGAGATGAAATACTCAATCCTTGGTTTTATCAGATTAATTAATTTCTCGAAAGATGATGAGCGAACCGCCTGAACAGTTGTATTTATTCCACCACCTTTTTTGGCAATTTCTTCATAGCCAACACCTCTAAGCTTTTGTCTGAATTCATCAGCACGCGAGCCAGCAAATGCTGTGTGCGTGTGACATTCTACTAATCCGGGAAGAACTGTCTTGCCTGTTACATCAATAATTTTTTCGAAATGATTTTTATTAAGTGAAGAAGTCGGTAGTAAATCTTTTATTAAATCATCTTCAATGACAATCGAATGCTCATAAATACATCCGATATCAGAAAGTTCTTTACCTCGTTTGAAGTTCTTTCCTGAAGTATTAACTGTTACAATTGAAGCGGGATTAAAGAGAAGTGTTTTCATCATTCAAAAAGATTTACAGTTTCCTGAACAACTTTCGATTCAGTGTAACCAAGCTGATTAAGTTTAAACCTGAGATTATCTGCCTCAGATTTAGAAGTAAAGTCCCCGACTTTCACTTTGTAAAATGGCGGCTCAAAAATAACGTAGACTTCTTTTCTCGTAGTCTTTTCATAAACCTCTGAACGGATGCGGTTTGCTTCATCAATGTCATCTGATGATAATACCTGAACACGATAACCATCAGTTGTGCCAACAATTTTTCTATCATTTACAGAAGACTGGTCTCCGTATCCATACCATACATCCGGCGGCAGTTTATCAGTTGCAATAGGAGGAGCTTCGATTTCTATTTCTGTTTGATATGGTGTGATATCAAAATCTTCAGAAACCTCTTTTGTTCCTTCAGTAGAAGTTTCTTTTCCGGTTTCCTTTTTGGTTTCGTAACGTGAACCGGTAGAGGCGCTGCAGCCTATTAGAAATATTGTCGCTGCAATAAATCCGATGAATAATTTCAATTTAAATCCAAAAATTGTTTTAATTTCGATCTTAATATAAAACTATATTCATTTCGATTAAACCCTGAAATTTCAATAGGAAATTCTAACAATCCAGAACTAGATGATATTAATGTTGGTACAGCAAAAAGGGATTTACATAAAATCTAATGCGATATAATTAAAATTACTCGGTAAGTAATTATATAAAACTGTATTATAGCTTGTAGGTACTTGCTTAGTATCTCAAATGAAATTTTTGTGTTTAAGAATTTTTCACTTCACCATTTATACTGGAATTGTTCGTCCGGATTTTAATTTACTCATCTTTTGTTAAAGAAGGCCTGTTTTAGTAATTTTGCAGTAATCATTCCATAAATTTCAAAGAAAATGTCTACAAAAAAGCTAAAAATCCTATTTGTAACATCTGAAGTTGTGCCTTTCGTTAAAACAGGAGGACTTGCAGACGTTTCAGCTGCACTGCCTCAAACTTTAGCAGAATTAGGACACGAAGTTCGGATAGTTGTTCCCAAGTATGGTGCTGTTGATGATCGGAAGTTTAAAATTCACGAAGTGGTAAGATTAAAAGATATTAAAATTGATATCGATGGAAAAGAAGTTTTGTTTTCTTTGAAATCTTGCTTTTTACCAGGTCAAAAAATTCGGGTTCAGATTTATTTTCTTGATAATCAGGAATACTTTGGTAGCAGGAACAGCCTTTACACCGATCCAATGACAGGAAAAGATTATCCTGATAATGACGAACGATTCATAATTCTCAGCCGTGCAGTTTTTGAATTGATTATAAAACTTGGATGGATACCTGATATAATTCATTGCAATGACTGGCAATGCGGATTGATCCCGGCATACCTAAAAAATGTTTATCAAAATGAAGAGCACTTCGATAAGTTCAAAACTTTGTTCACAATTCACAATCTTGCTTACCAGGGTGAATTTCCAAAGACATCTTTTAAAAAAACCGGATTACCTGAAAAGCTGAATAATGACAAAGGGGTTCTTCACAAAGGAAAAATGAACTATATGAAATGCGGTCTTCTCTTTGCCGATGTAATCAATACCGTTAGTGAAACCTACGCGAATGAAATCAGAACTGATAATGAAATCGGAAGCGGTTTGAAGGAAGTTTTAGCTAAAAGAAAAGAAGATTTGTATGGAATAATCAATGGAATTGATACCAAAGTTTGGAATCCGGATAAAGACAAACATCTTCCCAAAAAATACAGCATTAAAAATGTTGAGCAGAAAGTAGTAAACAAGCAGGCGCTTGCAGAAAAGTTTGGATTCGAATTCGATGAGGATATTCCAATCATTGGGTTAATCTCACGTCTGTATGATTCGAAGGGAATTGATCTGGTCCAAAAAATACTTCCCGACTTATTAAAGATGGATGTTCAAATGATTGTGTTGGGTACCGGTGATAAAAGTTATCACACATTCTTTGATCAGATGGCAAAAAAGCATCACAAAAAATTTGCTTGCTATCTTGGTTTCAACGACGACCTTGCTCACTTGATTGAAGGTGGTGCAGATATTTTTCTTATGCCTTCAAGTTACGAACCTTGCGGACTGAATCAGATGTACAGTCTTAACTATGGCACAGTTCCGATAGTACGCGAAACTGGTGGGCTAGCTGATACAGTCAAAAAATTTAATGAAAAGTCGAAAGAGGGAACCGGTTTTGTTTTTCAAAAATATAATGCCGGCGAATTTCTTAGTGAAATAAAACGAGCTCTCAAAGTTTACCAGGATAAAGAAACCTGGAACAAAATTGTTAAAGCCGGAATGAAAGAAGATTTTAGCTGGCACTCTTCTGCTAAAAAGTATATTGAATTATATAAGACAATTCTCGACGAGAGTTAATGTCCAACCTTGCAGTCTTTCTTGATAGAGACGGAACACTAAACGAAGACCCCGGTTATATAAGTGATCCAGAGAAAGTTGTATTGTTTCCTGACACAGGTAATGCACTGGCTTTGCTGAAGAAGTATGGATTTTTACTCATCGTTATTTCCAACCAGTCTGGTATTGCAAGGGGAATGATGACCAGTCAGGATGTTGATTCTGTGAACGAGAAGATAAATAATCTTTTGTCTGAACATAAAGTGAAGATAGATGCATTTTATTACTGTCCTGCTCATCCTGATTATAGTACTGAAGAAGAATGCGGATGCAGAAAACCTTCTACTCAACTTTTGCTTGAAGGTGCCAAAGAGTTTAATGTTGATCTTGAGAGATCTTATTTTATCGGTGATTCAGTGTCGGATATACAATGCGGAAAAAATGCTGGAATAAAGACTATTTTGGTAAGAACCGGGAAAGGGGAGGAGAGTTTTTCTATCTTGCAAAAGGAAAATAATTTTCCAACTTTTGTAGCCGATAATTTAATAAATGCTTGCACTTTCATCCTTGGTGATATTTAGCGGAGTCAATTTTTGAAGTTTAACCATATCTTTCTGATTCTATCTTTTTTCATACTTGCGTTGTTTTCTTCCTGCATGGATGAGCCTTCATCGCTGGGTGTTGAATTAATTGGCAGTGAAAATATTTCTGCTAAAATATTTGATACTGCAGTTGATACAACAGATCAATCATCATCATATTTCAAAAAGGTGATTGCTCTTGGCAATGCGGATTGGGTTTTGATTGGGAAGTATCAGGATATTACAGCCTCTGCACTGATGAGATTTGTTTTTGGATTACCAGACAGTTTGAAGGATGACCTTAAAGCCGGAAACATAAATGTTCTGGACTCCTGGATAATATTACGTCCTCGATATGTTTATACGGATTCAATGGCTACTATGAATTTTACAGTTCATAAGGTTAATTCTTCCTGGTCAGCAACAGCCTTCACAATTGATAGCCTCTCAAAACTTGATTACGAACCAACCGATGTTAGTTCTCAGTTTACTATAACAGATACTCTTTACACTTTTCATTTAGATGATACACTTCCTTTAGCGTGGATGAAAAATACTGCTGACAAAACATTGGAGAGCAATTACGGTATTTACCTTGATCCAACATTAAGTTCAACTAAAGTAATTGGTTTCCAGGCATTCAATGCAATTTCAGCTGAGGCTGCAAAATTATTTGTAGTAATTGAAAAACCTGGAGTCTATGTTGATACATTAAATGGATTTATAGCCGCGGATATAAGTTTAGTTGATCGTCCTGATGTCCCAACTCTGCCGACAGGTTTAATTAGTGTTCAAAGTAGTGTTGCAATTAATTCACGATTGACTTTTGATCTTGGCGCGGTTCCAGCCAGTGTTGTAATTAATAAAGCTGAAATTTTTATTACTCCTGATTCTATCTCTTCTGTTAAAGGCTCAAGTCCGAATAATAGTTTAAGATTATCTTATTTAAGATATGCTGATTCGTTAAACACAGAAGGTAACCCCTCATCTCTTTCGTTCAAGGATAATAAATATTCAGGCGATGTTACTTTGTTTGTCAGAAACTGGATCAACAGAAAAGAGAATAATGGAATGCTTATTGAAACCGGAAGTCCAACTTCAGGCTTGGAATTCTTCGCCTTAAAAGGCAGCGATTATATTGAAATTTCAGAAAGACCCAGACTGCGGATTACTTATACGGTCAGATAAAGATTATGATTCAAAACATTTTTAAATATTATCTGTTTTTTCTGATACTAATGTCAGGGATATCATTTGCGCAGAAGACTTCCACTTATTCTCGTTATGGTGTTGGTGATATTTACTACAGTTACTCAGCGAGAACACTTTCAATGGGTCATACTGGAACGGCTATGATAAATAGTGATTATGTAGAGATACTTAATCCTGCTTCCTGGTCCTACTTGTCACGGGTCAGACTCGAAATGAGTTTTGCTTATGATCAGTTAAGACTATCAAGCTCTAACGATACAAAATATTACGGTGATGGTCTATTTAAGGGAGTTACATTTGGATTTCCAATTAGCGAAGTAAATAAAATCGGTCTCGCTTTCGGTGTGGTTCCTTACAGTCGGATTAATTATGAAGTAACAGAAAATGTTATTGATACTTTAACTGGAAATTATAATACAACATATTTAGGAAAAGGCGGGCTTTCAAAAATATTTATTGGATCATCCTTTCAACTTCCCGGCGAATTTTTAATTGGTGCTACACTGGAGTACTATTTTGGCAACATAAAATACACTTCCAAGTTAGCGTTTGAGAATACAACCTACTTTCCCTCTGAATACGAGCTAAACTATGCACCAAAGGGATTTGGTACGACTATTGGCTTGATTACACCAGATATGTCTGGTTTGTTAAATAGTGATGCGATTTCTAATTTAAGATTAGGTCTAAGCACTAATATTGTTGGCAAGCTAAATACTGATTCAAGTTTTGTAAGTCGTTCTTCATCTATTGTTGATTCAATCAGCACCGGAAAAACTAAAATGGAAGTTCCGATGCGACTGAATGCTGGATTACACATTACATTTGTTAATGTATACAATTTAGCGCTGGATTATTTTTATCAGCCATGGACTGAGTTCAAGTTAAGTGAAATAAATCAGAGTAATCTAAGGGATGTACACAGAATTAGTTTGGGATTTGAATACAGACCGCAGCGCGTTCCGGGAGTTACTTTTTGGGAACAAATAATGTTCAGAGCAGGTTTAAGCTATGAAATGTCACAATACAATTTTAATGGCAATGAGTTGAAACAGTATTCGGTTTTTGGAGGATTTGCGCTTCCTTTAAGTCCTGAAAATACAGTAGATCTTGGATTTGAGTATTCAGTAAGAGGAACAAAAGAAGATAATTTATTAGAAGAAAATTTTTTACGAATAAACTTTGGTATCAGCTTCGGCGATATCTGGTTTATCCGGTATGACAAATAATAAAAGGGTAGAAAAGTGAAAACTAAAATCAAGATTTATGGAATTATAATTTCTGCAATGATCTTCACATCATGTGCTGTTGCAGGAAATAATTTTCAGTCATCTTACTCGTCTGATTGTGATTCTCTGGAAACACTCAAACTTTATAGTTTATTTTCTGAGTATCATAAGAATAAAGATTATTCGAGTGCACTTCCATACGGCTGGCAGGTACTGGCTTGTGATAAAGCTAAATTCGCAAAATGGATTTATTATAAGATGGAAGACTGTCTCTGGTATTTGCATGATTCTTCGGCAGTAAATCCGGAAGAAGTTAAAGTTATAGAAGATTCAATCTTAAATTTTTACAATACCGCAATTCAATATTACCCGGATGGAATGGCTTATTTTCAGGTTAGAAAAGCTTTCGTATCAGAAACCTGGTTAAAGGTTGATGCTGAAAATGCAATTGCTGAATATCAGAAAGCCGCTGAATATAATCCTGAAATGGATTCATACTATTATAACAGATTCGGACAGATTTATATAGCTAATATGAATGATCAAAATGATTATAAGACTAAAGCAATTGATATTTACTCAATACTTGCTGTTAGAGAACCCGATAATTCTGAATGGCCTAGAATATTATCTACTCTTGTTGAGGATGTTGGCCAGTTGTTGGATATTCGCAAAAAGAATTGGGAGCTTGATAAGGACAACCTAGAAAAAGCTTGGGTATATGCTTCCGAGTGTATAAGAGCACAGGATTATGAAAGAGCTATTGAGCCGCTGGAATTTTTAACTCAAAAATCTCCTGAGACTTTAAACTACTGGAATCAGTTGGCAACTGCTTATAATAAAGTTGGTCGCTTGAGTGATGCTGAAGCTGCTTATCAAAAATTAATTCAGCTAGATCCAAATAATAAAGATTTTTATTTCAATCTCGGATTGATTTATAAAGAACAAGGTAAGCTAAGCAGAGCTCGTCAGTTTTTTGAAAATGCAAATGATAAAGCCGGCGGTTGGGGTATGGCGATATTTTCTATCGGATTGCTTTATGAACAGTCTGCAAGAGACTGTAAATTCGATTTTCCAACGAAATTAGTTTACTTGCTTGCACAGGATACATACAGAAGAGCAGTGAGTATAGACCCGTCGCTTGCGCAGGCACGTGACAGAATTGGAGCACTCTCCAGTTCAATTCCAACTCAGGAAGATTGGTTCTTTAATAAGAAAAAGTCTGGCGATGTTATACCAATCACAGGTGATTGCTTTACCTGGATTGGTAAGAGTGTAACCGTTCCGTAAGCCTGAAATTTCTATTTTAAGTAAAAGGTTCTCTATTTAACAGGGAACCTTTTTTTGTTAAATTTGATCATCAAAAACAAAATTGAAATGTATTATGTATTCCCATCTAAAATCTGATTCAGAAGTATTTCAAATATTAAAACAGGAAATTGAAAGACAGCAAAACAAGCTTGAACTTATTGCTTCAGAGAATTTTGTCAGTTCGGCGGTCTTAGAGGCAGCAGGATCACCATTGACAAACAAATATGCTGAAGGATATCCTGGAAAAAGATATTACGGAGGTTGTGAGTTTGTTGATATGGCAGAAGACCTTGCTCGTGAACGATTAAAAAAAATCTTCAATGCTGAATATGCGAACGTGCAGCCACACAGCGGTTCGCAGGCAAATATGGCTGTACTAATGACTCTGATGAAACCGGGTGATAAATTCATCGGCTTAAGTCTTGCACACGGCGGTCATCTTACTCACGGTTCACCAGTTAATTTTTCCGGCAAGCTGTATCAGGCAGTTGGTTATGAATTAAATAAAGATACACGGCTTTTAGATTACAACATCATCGAGGATCTTGCAAAAAAAGAAAAACCAAAAGTAATTATTGCAGGTGCAAGTGCATACTCACGTGAATGGGATTATAAAAAATTAAGAGAAATTGCTGACGCAACCGGTGCATTTCTTATGTGCGATATGGCTCATCCTGCCGGATTGATTGCAAAAGGTTTGCTCGATAATCCGCTTCCTTATTGTGATGTTGTTACATCGACCACTCATAAAACTCTCCGTGGTCCAAGAGGTGGAATTATCTTGATGGGTAAAGACAAAGAAAATACCTTCGGTTTAAAAACACCGAAAGGTGACAGATTAAAAATGATGTCAGAACTTTATGACAGTGCTGTTATGCCTGGTATTCAGGGCGGACCATTGATGCACGTTATTATGGCTAAGGCTGTTGCATTTGCAGAAGTGTTAGATGACAATTTCAAAGTTTATGCTCAGCAGGTGATCAAAAATGCAAAGGCTATGGCTGATCAATTAATGAAGTTTGGATTTGATGTTGTGTCGAGTGGAACTGATAATCACTTGATGCTTATCGATCTTTCCAATAAAAATATCTCCGGAAAGAAAGCAGAAAATGCACTTGAACATGCTGGCATTACCGTAAATAAAAACATGGTTCCTTTCGATACTAAAAGTCCTTTTGTAACTAGTGGAATCAGAATCGGAACTCCGGCTGTAACTACTCGTGGAATGAAAGAAAATGAAATGAGAAAGATTGCTGAAATAATTAACACAGCAATTGACAATGCTGAAGATGAATCCAAGCTTGATGGTCTTGTAAAAGATGTTAAAGATCTGTGTTCCGGATTTCCGCTTTATCAGAATATCATTTAAACTATTGAGTCTATAATCTTGGCAGCAGAAGAGACAGCGAGGAATAGTGATGAGGGGAAGACAGCTAGTGATGTTGAGATGTCATTCCTCGATCATGTTGAAGAACTTCGCTGGCGAATTATCTACGCAATAATTGGTATACTAATATTTACGATTGTTGCCTGGTTTTTCATCGATTCTTTAATTGAAATTGTTTTGCTCAAACCGGCACGTGATGCGAATGCTTCACTTCAGAACTTAAGGCCATTTGGACAACTTTTCCTTTATGTTCAAGTTTCTATTGTTGTAGGAATTGTTGCAAGTCTTCCAAATATTTTTTATCAACTTTGGCAGTTTATTGCACCAGCCCTGAAGAAACGGGAAAGAAAATATATTCTCTGGATAGTATTCTTCTCTACATTTTGTTTTCTTGCGGGCATTGCATTTGCTTATTTTGTGATGCTTCCACTTACAATGAAATTCGCAGCTCAATTTGGAACTGCTGAAATATCAAACGAATTTGCTATCGATGAATATATGTCAATAATAATAAGCGTAATGCTGGCTGCAGGCGTTGTATTTGAGTTACCTATGATTTCATTTTTTCTTTCTAAACTGGGAATATTGACCCCTAAGTTTATGAGAAAATACAGAAGACACGCAATCGTTATCATTTTAGTTCTCGCAGCTTTTTTAACACCCGGAGCTGATCCGGTTTCGCAGGTTATACTTGCAGTTCCGTTGGTTCTCTTGTATGAAATAAGTATTTTTATATCAAAAATATCTTCAAAGAAAAGTGCTTAAAAGTAAGCTCTCCGAAATAACACAGCCCATTAAAAGTGAATTGGATACCTTCAGTCAAATCTTTAGGGAATCTCTTCGTTCACGCGTTGGACTTGTTGATCTTGTTACACGATATATTATCAGACAAAAAGGAAAAAAGATCAGACCATTGCTCGTATTGTTATCTGCAAAGGTCGCAGGAGGAATAAATGAGCGCAGTTATCGTGGTGCAGTACTAGTTGAACTACTTCACACGGCAACGCTTGTTCACGATGATGTAGTTGATAGTGCTGATAAAAGAAGAGGTCTCTGGTCAATCAATAAAGTCTTCAAAAATAAAATTGCAGTTTTAATGGGAGATTACCTCTTGTCAAAAGGATTACTCATTGCGATGGAAGGGAAAGACTATGACTTTCTTGAAGTTGTAACGAATACGGTCAAGAGAATGTCTGAAGGGGAACTACTTCAAATCCAAAAAACCCGCAAGCTTGATATTGATGAAGAAACTTACTTCAGAGTCATATCTGATAAAACTGCTTCGCTAATTGAAACTTGCTGCACAATTGGTGCGATGAGTACAGCTTCAGATCAAGAATATATTTCTGCAATGGGAGAGTTCGGAAAGAATCTCGGAATATCTTTCCAGATCCGGGATGATATACTTGATTATGAAGGCAGTCTTTCAATTACCGGAAAGAGAGCCGGGGGAGATATTAAAGAGAAGAAAATTACACTTCCATTAATTTATTCTCTTAACCAGGTTTCACCGGTTAAAGCCGCAGAGATAAGAAAGATTATTAAGAATGGAAAAGAAAAAACAAACGTTGATGCTGTGATTGATTTTGTCCGACAGAATAAAGGAATAGACTACGCTGTCGGTCAAGCAAGAACATATTCACAAGCCGCAAAAGATGCTCTAAAAAAACTCCCCGATTCACAAAGCAAACTTGCTCTCGAAGCGCTTGTTGATTTTGTAGTTGATAGAAAAAACTAGCCAGTTATTACTTACTGTTTTCTTTTTTTATCTCATCTTTATACTTAAATCCTTTTATTGGTTCGCGCAGCGTAAGAACAGGGCAGGGTGCTTTTCTAACAACTTTCTCTGCAGTGCTGCCAAAAAGGATATGCTCAACACCTGAGCGGCCGTGAGTAGCGATAATTATCAAATCAACATCAAACTCGCCAGCAGTTTCAATTATTTCAAGAAATGGTTTGCCGGTTTTGATAACTGTCTTAACCATCACACTTGAAGGTATTTCTTCCTTTGCAAGCTTATCAAGTTCCTGTCTGGCTCTTTCATCCCATTCAGAATTAACAGATGGAATTGCAATTTGCCCCATGCTGAAGTCCGGCGGATAAATAACCGGCTCAACAACATAAATGAGGATCATTTCTGCTTTACAATTCTTACAAAAGTTTACCGCATATTTCAGAGCGCTTTTGGAATAATCAGAAAAATCTATTGGAACGAGTATTTTTTGAATGTCGGGTCCCATTTTAAACCTCCATTATTTTTTTTCGGTTCGAAGAGTAAAGTAATCTTCGTTTAATGTTCTTAATCTTACAGCAGTAATCTCTGCAATTCCCTGTACAATTTTAATTCCTTTTTTTGGGTACTTTTCAATGAATTCATCAAGATCAGGTTTGAAGATAACGGAAAGCTTTGTATCAGTGTTGGCAATTGCAGATGCGGAACGTTTTTCACTGTCAACAAGTGCCAACTCGCCAAAAAAATCACCCTTATGAAAAACAGCCAAGGGTATTTTATCACCTTTTTCACTTTCGCGGATTATCTGCACTTCTCCTTCACTTATCAAATATAAACCAATTCCAGGATCACCCTGATAAAAAATATATTCACCGGCAATATAATTTCGGTTGTGAATTATTCCCAGCAGACCGGATATATCCTTTTTTGTTAATGATTTAAATAATGGAATTGCCTGTAGTGAATGAACTAGCTCATCAGATTCGGTTGGTGCGTGAAAAATATTTGCCCAGAAACTGCTGTGAATTGTTTTTTTATTTTCTTCAGTCATTGCAGGTAAGAAATTTATTATAAAAAATATTAAATAGGCGAAATTTTAGATCATTAACCAATCATACATTCAATCACATTCAAAATTAATCATTTAATAACAAAAAGAGTATAGGCTAAAAAAAATTATTAAACGATTTCAATTGAATATTCCCGATTCCGCCACACGCCATAGTTTCTGGCAGGGGAATCTGTTTTCATAAAGTGCGCGACCAACAATTACAGAATCAACTCCAACTGGAATAAGATTTTGAATATCCATCAACTCATCCTTATTTCTAATTCCACCTGCGTGAGTGACTTTAGCTCCCGTAAATTCAGCAATTTCATTTGACAGATGGATATTTGGTCCTAACTGTGTTCCATTCCTTGTAATATCGCAAACAATAAATCGGTTCACTCCGACCTCAACCATTTCCTTCGAAAAGGTTCTGAAATTAATTCCTGCTTTTTTACTTCTTCCTCGAATCAGTAGTTCTTCACCAAGAACATCGAGTGATATTACAATTTTGTTCGGACCATACTTTTCAATGACTTTAATGAATTCGTTTTTATTTTCGATTGCCATTGTGTTTATAGCGAGTCTGATTACTCCGGTTTTCATTATTTCATCAGCATCCTGCAGGCTTCGTATTCCGCCGGCAAATTCAACCGGTATAACCACTGATGAACAAATCTCCGCAATTACTTTGTAATTTCTTTTGGAATTCTCGTGTGCACCGTCAAAATCTTTCACGTGAATCATCTTTGCGTTTTCTGCACGCCAGATTTTTGCCATTTCAACAGGATTATTTCCATATTCGTAGCAGTCCAATTCTGGTATTCCCTGCACTGTACGAACACATTTTCCGTTTTTAATATCTATTGCTGGTATGACTAAAAGTTTTTGATTCATACTTAAACTTTCCCATTTACTTTGATTACGTGTCTGCCAATAATCATTTTCTGAATTTCAGTTGTTCCTTCAAAAATTCTTAAAATCCTTGCATCACGATAATACCTTTCCATCGGAAGTTCACGGGAAAAACCCATCCCTCCATGAACCTGCAATGCTTTATCTGCTACTTCCGTCATAGCTTCAGACGCATAAAGCTTTACAATTGCTGCATCAACAGAAACATCTTTTCCCTGATCGTAATCGTATGCACATCTGTAAACAATACTCTCCATTGGATAAATTTTTGATGCCATTTCAGCTAACATAAACTGAACTGCCTGAAATTTGGAAATTGGTTCACCAAATTGCTTTCTTTGTTTTGCATAATTAGTTGATAATTCCAGCAGCTCTCTTGAAGCGCCAAGACAACAGGCACCAATTGTCAATCTTCCTCCATCAAGTGTTTTCATTGCAAGGATAAATCCGCGACCTTCTCTACCAATCATATTTTCTTCGGGAACTTCAACGTTATCAAAAGTGATTGAGTTTGTTGTGCTTCCTTTTATTCCAAGCTTTTTTTCAGGGGGACCGATGATTATTCCTGGTGTATCAGCTTCAACAGCAAATCCTGTTATTCCTTTTTCTGTTCTTGCAAAAACTGAAATTAAGTTTGCGATACCTGCATTTGTTATCCAAATCTTGGATCCGTTTAAAATCCATTTATCTCGCTTTTTCTTTGCTTCAGTTTTAAGATTGAAAGTATCAGAGCCTGCTTCCGGTTCAGTTAGAGCGAATGATGCGATCATTTCACCAGAACACAATCTTGGCAAATATTTTTTCTTTAGTTCCTCTGAACCGCCAACATAAATTGCATTTGCTCCAATTGATTGATGTGCACCGACCATTGTTGCTGTTGATGCGCAGCCACGAACAATTTCTTCCATCATAATGCAATATCCAATTTTACCAAAACCACCGCCACCATACTCCTCAGGAAATGATGTACCGAAAAATCCAACTTCAGCTATCTTTTTAATTAAACCATTTGG
>DATIJX010000077.1:0-8627 GCA_035478175.1 Ignavibacteriaceae bacterium | reverse complement strand
TTTCATTAGAAAACCGAGATTTATTAATTAAAAATCTTTTAATGATAAAAGATAGTGGAGAGAAGAATTTTTAACAATTCATAACGGATGTAATTGAAGAGATTAAGACTATTTAAGAATAATCATTTTTTTTGTTTGCATAAATCCTCCTGCTTTCATTTGATAGAAATAAATACCGCTTGATAAATCAGTACCATCAAATTCAACTTCATAAGTACCTGGTTGTTTTTCTTCTTTGACAAGAGATGCAATTTCATTCCCAAGCATGTCATAAACTTTCAATGTAACAAATTGCATACTGCTTACTGCATACAGAATAATGGTTGTTGGATTAAACGGGTTTGGATAATTTTGAAAAAGGTAATAATTATTACTAAAATTTGATTTTTCTTGCACATCCATAATTTTGTCTACCTCAAACAAACCCTCACCTGAAGTTCCAAAAAAGTACTTATTCCTTTTTTCCTTTATGTCTGTAATAAAAATTCCATAATTAGTCGGTTGGACAGTACTTGTCCAATCATCGCCAAAATTTGTAGAAATAAATATTTTATTAGTATCGGAGCTACTTACAACTAAAGATCCTGTAATAACCATACCTGTATTATCTGTGAATACAGTAGCTGTTCTCGTATTGGATAATAAATTTTCCCAAGTAATCCCACCATTAGTAGAACGTATTATTCCATTTAAAATATTTCCACGACTGGCTATGAAAACAAATTCATTGGTTGTTACAGATATTGCATTATTAAAATCAAACGAATCAAACCCAGCGTATAATGAATCAAAAGAATTACCATAGTCAGTGGACTTATATAATATTTGGGTTCCAGAACCAAATCCAGATACATAACAATTTTTATTACTAAGAAATAGTCCCCGATATGTCTCGCCAGTTATGATAGGAAGAATATTCCAGTTTTGACCTCCATTTGTTGAACGCCTCAGATTAAATCCGAATCCTGTCGAAACAAACACTGTATCGTCACTAACAACAAGTACATTGTAAACTGGCATTAAAGTATCAATTGTTAAGTTAGTTAAGATCCAGCTTTCTCCTAAATCTGTGGATTTGTATAAACCATCATCTCTTGTTGCTGCATATAAATATTTGGATGGTGTTATTGCTACTGCCTCAACATTATGCAGCCCTATGTTATTCCATTTCTTCGTGAACCTGTTGTATTTCTGAACTCCTGAGGGAGTTGAGGTAATTATTAAACTGTCTCCGCTGAACACAATATTTTTTACCAACGAAATAGGTAAGCCTACCTGTTCAAATAATTCTCCTCCATTAGTTG
Source organism: Ignavibacteriaceae bacterium (assembly GCA_035478175.1). Lineage (GTDB taxonomy): Bacteria > Bacteroidota > Ignavibacteria > Ignavibacteriales > Ignavibacteriaceae > IGN2. The sequence continues at coordinate 7,323 of DATIJX010000077.1, read as the reverse complement.
ACCTGAATACACCGCCGCCACCATATAAATACCAACCGGTTCCTCCGCCTTCCGAGCCAATGAAAATGTCATCCTGCTTGTTTATTACTAATTTGAAAACCTCTTTCCTGTAGATGCCATTTTGATACTGAGTCCAGCTTTGTCCTAAATCCGTTGTCTTGAATAATCCGTCTTCCTTCGTTCCAGCAAACAAATTCCATTCAGAGTCAAACGCTAACGCCAGCACTTCCTTGCCTGCAAATCCAAGCTGTCGCCAGGTCTGTCCTCCGTCACCCGAATGAAACAGACCATCGCCATTCAGATAGGTATAACCTGTCCCACAGTATATACCGTTACTTGTATCGATCTGCACTGTTGATACTGCATAGCCTGAGAAGAAATTATTTTGTGTCCACGTTAATCCATTATCTGTTGATGAATACAACCCGTTAAAGGTACCCGTATATACTACGTTGTTCGAATCCACTGCGAATGTCAAAGGCGCTATGAGTGCCGAGAACTGCCAGCTCTCTCCGTTATCAGTTGAACGGTACAACTGCCCCGAGTTTGCATCTCCGGCAAACAGAACTCCATCTTTGCTTTCTCCAATAGCCCAGCACTCAAATGCATAGTATCCATTTGCCTTGTTTTCCCAGGTTTGACCGTTATCTGTTGAGCGGTATAATTTCCCTTGATAATCCGTACCTACCCAAATATGATCTTCTGTTGTAATATGAACCGAGAATACCTCAAAATCTTCGAACTGTGTTTCGACTCTATTCCAGGTATCACCGTTGTCTGTTGACTTGTACAAACCAGTGTAAGCTATCATAAAAGGATAGACACCAGCGTAGATATCTCCATTTGAATTTATATCCATTCCTCCGATAATTCCACCCATCGGACCGCCGGTATGTGTCCAGTTAAGTTCCTGGCAAAAAGTTAAATTCGGAGTGAATATGAATTGGACTAGAAGAAAAAATACAGTGAGAATCGAAACGGATAGTATGTTAAAACTCTTTTGCAATTTTCAACCCTTTTTAAATTTATCATTGAAATCGCAGAAGAAATGTAAGTAAAAAACGTCGCTGTAGCAAGCGAATAATTCTCAACATTATTTAAAGAACTATAAATGTTTAGAATTATTCAACTAATAAGACTATAAAAATTCACTTCGAAGGAACTTCCCAGTAACACTTTTAGAATTTTTAATTACCTGTTCAGGAGTTCCTTCGGCAACGATCTTTCCGCCAAACTCGCCGCCGCCGGGACCGAGGTCAATTATCCAGTCAGCCATCTTTATTACATCCATATTATGTTCAACTACAACAATGGTGTTGCCTTTATCGACGAGCTTATTCAAAACATCAAGTAAAATTCTTACATCTTCAAAATGAAGTCCCGTTGTGGGTTCATCCAAAACATAAAGCGTTTTGCCAGTCGAAACTTTGCTCAATTCTGTTGCAAGCTTTACTCGCTGTGCTTCACCTCCGGAGAGAGTTGTTGCCTGCTGACCGAGAGTTATGTAACCTAATCCAACATCATTAAGTGCTTTTATTTTTCTTTTTATTCTCGGCAAATCTTCAAAAAAATCAAGTGCTTCAGAGACTCGCATTCCCAAAACATCCGCAATAGATTTTGTTTTGTAAAGAACTTCGAGAGTTTCCCTATTATATCTTTTTCCTTTGCAGGAATCGCAATGAACATAAACATCAGGAAGGAAATTCATCTCTATTTTTTTCAAACCGTCACCGCTGCACTCTTCGCATCTTCCGCCTGCAACATTAAAGCTGAACCTTCCGGTTTTGTATCCTCTCATCTTTGCTTCAGGAAGCTGTGCAAACAAGTCACGAATGTGAGTGAATAAACCAGTGTAAGTCGCAGGATTTGAACGTGGCGTTCTTCCAATTGGTGATTGATCAATCTCAATTATCTTATCAATATTTTCCAATCCTTCAACTTTGCTAAATGGAAGAGGAACAGATTTGGACTTGTAGAGTTTATTAGTTAATATTTTTACAAGCGTTTCGTTCAGCACGGATGATTTACCGGAACCGCTCACTCCCGTAATTAATGTTAAAGTGCCGAGAGGAATTTTAAGGTTTATATTCTGAAGATTATTTCCTTTTGCCCCGGTAAGAGTTATAAATTTTCCATTTCCTTTCCTTCTCTCGTCAGGAACTTTAATTTTCTGTCTGCTTCTTAAATAAGAAAGTGTAAGTGAGTCGAAACCGTTGTCTGAGTTCAACAGTTTTTTTGTATCACCCTCCATAACAACTTTACCACCGTGTTCACCAGCACCGGGACCAAGATCAATCATATAATCAGAACTTTCGATCGTTTCCCGGTCATGCTCAACAACAATAATGGTATTACCAAGATCACGAAGATTTTTAAGTGAGTTGATAAGTTTTATGTTATCGCTTTGATGAAGTCCGATCGAAGGTTCATCAAGAACATAAAGTACACCTGCGAGCTGCGTGCCGATTTGTGTTGCCAGCCGAATTCTCTGAGATTCACCGCCGGATAATGTTCTTGCAGAACGCCCGATTGTTAAATAATCCAATCCAACATTGTGAAGGAATTCTAATCTCTCACTCACTTCTTTCAGAATCGGCTTTGCAATTAATGCTTCATTCCCTTTCAACTTTACACTCTTAAAAAACTCCATCGCTCTTAAAATTGAGAGTGAAGTTATCTCGCTGATATTTTTTCCACTAAACTTTACTGCGAGCGATTCTTTTCGCAGTCTTCCACCGTTACAGGTTGTGCAGTGCATCGTATTCATAAACGATTCAACCCATTCGCGGATGCTGTTTGATGATGTCGAGTCGTAATAGTGTTTTAGATATTTTATAATTCCGGAGAAACGGTGCATATACTGGACAGGTTTTCCACCACCGTATGTATATGTGAAGGATATTCTTTCTTTACTTCCGCTGATGATAATTTCTTTTTGAGTATCATTTAATTTTTTTAGTGGTGTGTCAAAATCAAATCCGTAATTCTTTGCAACTGCTTCAAGCTGAGTGAAGAACCAGATTTTTCTTGGCTTACCGAGAGGGGCAAGTCCTTCACCATTGATTGATTTATCCCAATCAGGAATTATCAAATTAATATCAATCTCTTTTTTTTCTCCGAGTCCTTCACAATCCTGGCAGGAACCATAAGGAGAATTAAATGAGAATGAATTTGGTGCAAGTTCACGATAGCTTATTCCACAGTCAAGACACGCAAGCTGCCTGCTATAAACCTGATCTTCTTTCCCATCATTAATTATTATGCTGCCTTCACCGTAATTCAAAGCAACTTCAACTGATTCAGTTATTCTTGAACGACTGGATTCGTTTACTGTAAATCTGTCTACAACTATTTCAATGTTATGAATTTTATAACGATCAACTTGAAATCCTTTCGTAATTTCAAATACTTCTCCATCCACTCTGACTCTTAAAAATCCATCAGATAAAACTTCTTCAAACAACTCTCTGTAGTGTCCTTTTCTACCTCTGATTAATGGAGAAAGAACAGATATTTTTTTATTCTTGAATGTTGAAAGAATCGAATCGATAATCTGTGAAGAGGATTGTTTTTTTACTGGTTTGCCGCAGTTGTAGCAATGAGGAATTCCAACTCTCGCAAAAAGTAATCTAAGGTAATCATAAATTTCAGTAACTGTTCCAACTGTTGAACGAGGATTTCCCGTGGTTGACTTTTGTTCAATTGAAATCGCAGGACTTAAACCTTCGATAAGATCAACATCAGGTTTTTCGAGCATGTCAAGAAACTGACGTGCGTACGCAGAAAGAGATTCAATGTAACGGCGCTGACCTTCGGCATAAATTGTGTCGAATGCAAGTGAGGATTTACCAGAACCTGATAGACCGGTAATTACCGTAAATGTATCACGAGGAATCTCGAGATCAATGTTCTTAAGATTGTGCTCTCGTGCACCTTTAATTATTATGAATTCTTTTTCCAAGGAAAGGTATGTAAAATTTTAATTAGCTATATTAGCCATTGATGGTTTGATAATCAATTATAAATGCTTTGCACTCTACCACTTTTCTGATATGAATCTGCCTGATGAAATAAGAACAATTGACGAATTTCGAGAAGTAACTGCCACAAATAAAAAGTCTAACTTTATTGCCCAGGTTTATTCTCTAAACTCTGAAGATCAGTTCAAATCTTATCTCACGAAAACTAAAAAAAAATATTACGACGCTTCCCATCATTGTTATGCGTACAAACTGGTAAATGGTAACTTCCGGTATTCCGATGCTGGAGAACCAAATGGAACTGCTGGTATCAGAATACTAAATGCTATTGAGCATTTTGGTCTATCGAATCAGCTTGTTATTGTTTCAAGGATTTTTGGAGGAATAAAACTCGGCGTTGGACCACTTGGCAAGGCATATTATCAGTCAGCATTTGACGTTTTAAATGAATCCAAAATCAACACAAAGCATTTATTTCAAAAAGTGCAAATTTTATCAGAAATTGAGCAAATAAGCCTTATTTATAGAATTTTGGCAAATCATAAATCCCTGCTAATAGAGTCTGCCTACCAGGAAAAATTTAGCTTATCCTGCCTAATAAAATCCACAGAAATAGAATCGATTTCTCAAATGCTCCTAGACTTGGGTAAGAGTAAAATCATCCTTACAACTCAGTCGGAATTTGTTTACAAATAAAAGGTTTCAACTCTTGCTAATAATTGTTCAAAAAAATTGTTGATGTTACTTGATTCAAATATGAGTATTGCTGATATTTGATATGAACAATATTTCAATTTACACAAAGCATGGGGGTACCATGGACACACACCAAACTGCAGAACATCTTGCTAACCTAACTTTTAGTTTACTGGCAAACTGCCAGGAAAAAGAAGTACGTCTTGCCACAGTTCACAATTTAACTCAAGCAGAATTCAGGTGTTTGAGATTGTTTGGAACTGACGAGAGTGTAAACAATAAATCAATTGCTGAACGAATGAACCTCAGCCCGAGCAGATTAACCAGAATTATTGATGGTCTGGTTGAAAAAGAATATATAATCAGAGAAATTGATCCGAACGACAGACGAAATATGAGAGTTATGCTCTCAAGAAGAGGCAAGCATCTTGTCAACCAGCTTAATAAAGCTTACGTTCAGATTCACAATGAAATTCTGCATGATATTGATACTTCACAGCACGAACCTTTGATCACAGCGATGCAGCATTTGCTTGAAGCTCTTGAAAACTGGTTGAAGAAACCCGAGAAGTAATTTCAGGATTGGCGCTTCAAATGGTTCATATACTTTTTGACTGACTCAAGATCAGAGAATAATTGAGTTATGTTAATGAAGTTTTGTGTTGAAAGATTGAAATACATTTTATTAAAGTAATCCCCTAAACTCTCACTACCAAAAGTAATTATTTCTTTTAACTGCTCTATTCCCTTTTTAATATTTTCATTTAGATCTTTCCTGATATGATCTACACTGCTTACTTCAGGTATTCCGGGCGCATTCTTAAGCACACGCATCATTCCGGAAATGTATTTTGCGGTGAATACTAACTTCTCAAACTCCTCCTCTTTCTTTTCGGCAGCCACCAGTTCAATTATTTTTTTTATATCTTCTTTTTTCTGAAGTGGACTGCCTGTGTATTCTTCAACTCCTGTTAGAAAATTTTTATCTGCCAAGTTTATTCCCATTCAATTGGTACCGCTAAATCTTAACGCCTATTCCCAATCCATCACCGATAGGAATAATTGTAGTATTAAGATTTGGCTGATTCATAAATAACGAATTAAATTCACGAATATGACGTGTTGATTCCTTGTATTGCGAGGGCACTCGAGTTGAAGCTGCATAACCATGCCATAATAGATTATCGACAACCATTATTCCACCTTTTCGTAAAAGAACAAGAGAATAATCAAATAACCTTTTGTAATCCTCTTTATCTGCATCAAGAAAAATTATATCGTACTTCTTTTTTAACTGAGGCATAACATTTACAGCATCTCCCTCAAGCACTTTGATTTTACTCATCAGTCCAGACTTCGCAATAAAATCTTTAGCTACCGCAATATTGTCAGCGCTTTTCTCAATTGAATGAATAACAGACTTACCTTTGAGTCTGCGTGCAATTCTGATTGTGGAATATGCAATCGCAGTTCCCAGTTCGAGAACTCGTCTTGGATTCTTCATCAGAACTAATTGTTCAAGAAATTCCGCTGATTGCCACGAAAGAATCGGGACATTGTGCTCTTTGGCAAAGGTTTCCATTTCTTCAATGAGAGTGTCAGTTTTTTTTCGGAAAGTTGAAATATAATCTAACTGCGTAGATAGTATTATTTTGTCCATAATTTTTAAAAGAAAAGTGAGTAGGTGTGTAGAAAATTAAGAAAATCTAGCTAAACTTAATAAAGCCTATTGTTAGTAATTAAAGGATTCGCAGAAAATTTTGAAATGGGAAATATTTTAATTGGCGAAAAAGAGCTAAATCATCTTAAAAGAACAAGATTTCTGCTATACTGCTTATCATTCAAATTGATCAGGAAATAATAAACCCCGCTTGCCATAGGCACACCATTTTCATTCTTTCCATACCAGTCGAATTTGTTTTCGCCAGAAGAAGTAATTGTGGTGTAATATCCAACTTGCTGTCCGAGAGGATCAATAATTCTGATTGTTAGATTTTCATTTCCTGATGACTTTACAGATATAGATGTAAAAGTGCTTTGTGAAGGATAAAATGGATTCGGATAAGGCTCACTAACTAGGTAATCAGTATAAGTTCTTTTTAAATCTGTATTAAGACTTATATCGAGCGAACCGTAATAAAATTTATAGCTGTTGTTTACAGGATCTCTCAAAGTAGCTCCGGTGTTGTCATCATACGTAAAATAAAAATCAACCAGTTCATCATTAAATAAATAAGGAAGTTTGAAAGAGTATTTTAGATTTCCATCAAAATCCAATTGCTTCTCTGTGTAGTCAATACCATCGGTTGAATAATGAAAATAAACTGTCTGCGGGAAAATATTATCATTTGTAAGAAACATTTTATTCAGGATGAAAGTTCTATCGGATGCATCAAGATTCGGGAATTCAATTGCTTTTACTGCTGAAAGTAATCCGTAACCTCTTTCATTATTTGGTGAGAAACTATTGTCAGCAGTTTCAATAAGAATATTTCTTACCTGAGTATTTTTCAGATGCGGATAAGCTGATAAAAGTAATGCGGCAACTCCACTTGCAATTGGAGCTGAAACAGAAGTACCGCTAGCCGTTAAATAACCTGTAAAATTACCAGCGGCTGCACAGTATACCCCAACACCTTGTGTAACA
>DATIJX010000076.1:0-1888 GCA_035478175.1 Ignavibacteriaceae bacterium | reverse complement strand
CCAAACTTTGAAGCTGGCAAAGTAAATTCTAAGCCTATAAAAGTTAGAATGTTTTTTCCAATAAAATTTGTATTAAAATAATTTTTTAAAAAGCCTAAGAAGCGCCTCAACCCGCCAGGTTTTTTTCCTCAATACATTCTAAAATAAAAAAGGCGAGTCGTTGGCTCGCCCTAACAAATACAAAATACTGTAGGGGCGAATTGAATTCGCCCAAAGCAAACAAGGGACGTATTCAATACGTCCCTACAAAACAATTCTTGAGTTCAAATTCATTCGATTCAATTAAATTACGTGAAAGAAATTGTAAGTCGAAATTAAAAATGCCATCCCAAATAAATGAGATGGCATTTCTATTTCCATTTCCCCTCCCTTTGGGAGGGGATTAAGGGGAGGGCCTAATTCACCTTCTCAGGTCCTTTCGGAGGAACAAAACCAAAATGTTGATCCTGCGGAATTTCCATTTTAATCTCACCAAAACGTGCTTCAAACTTTTCAATGTTATCTTTCAGCGCTTTCATGAGCATCTTGGCGTGCTGCGGTGTGGTGATAATCCGCGATAGCACTTTTGCTTTCGGTACACCGGGCACAATGCGAGTAAAATCAATTATAAACTCCGCCGGCGAGTGAGTAATTATAGCAAGGTTGGAATAAATTCCTTCCCCTTCTTTCTCGCCAAGCTCTATGTTTATTTGCTGTCCCTGAGGGGGTTTGTTTTGGTTCATCTTTTTCACTTTACCTTAATTCGTCTGCTTTTTTAAATGCATTAGCTGCATCATCCTGCATTCCAAGAACGGAATATACTTTTCCAAGTAGCTCCCATATTGCCACATTTGTTTGATCTTTTTCAACGACTTTTTCCAAATATGGTAATGCAGCTTCGTATTTCTTTTTATAGTCTTCACTAATAACACCCTGCAGCTCTGCTTCTTTATTCATCGCTGTTCCCCATTTAACATAGGTAACACCAATATTGTAAATTGCATTTTCATATTCAGGATCAATTCTTAATGCTTCAAGAAGTTGGGTTTCTGCTTCAGGATATTTTTCTGAATTAAGAAGAAGCACTCCATAATTATAGTGGTAGATTTTATTATCGGGTTCATTTTCAACTAATATTTTAGAAGCTTCAATTGCTTCTGCTATTCTGCCCGCTCCAATGTAAGCGCTTGTGCGTGCAACCTGCATTTCAGAATTTTCCGGATATTTATTCAAACCTTCTTCAAGAGTAAGAATTGATTTGTCATAATAATCCATTGCTTTAATGCTGTCCTGCGGATTCGCATTAAATTTAAAGTCGTTCATAATATTTGCACCCAGCGTATAATAAACCTCACCGAGGTATTGATAACCTTCTTCTGCTTGTTCAATTTCAACAAGTTTTGTGAGCGGCTGGATAGATTCTTCAATTTTACCAGTTGTCAAATAAACAAAAGCAAGATTTCTGTACGTCTCTGCTGAATCCGGCTCCAGCATAATCGCTTTGTTATACGCGTCGATAGCCATATCGAAGTACATTTTAGAGCTGTCCTCATCTGTAACTTTATTTCCTCTCTGGAAAAGACTTACTCCTCTGTTAAAATTATTTGCCCATTGAAATGCTTTGTACTCTTCAATATTTTTTTCAAACTTATTACTGATTGCAAGTGATTTATCAAACGACTCCATCATTTTATCAATATTATCTTGCTCGCTGTAAACCGTACCAAGGAGAAAGTAACCTTCATCACTCTTGGGATTTTTTGTGACATCTGTATTGAGAGTTTCGATAGCTTTATCCCAGTTCTTCTGCTGGATATAAAGCTTAGCACTTGTTAGTTCGGTTGAGGCACACTGGAATCCAAGGAACATTATTCCTAATAATAACATTCCGAAGACAAGTAGTTTGGAA
>DATIJX010000075.1:0-5386 GCA_035478175.1 Ignavibacteriaceae bacterium | reverse complement strand
ATGAGTTTGTTGAAAAACCGATATCTCCGGACACTTTAATTGATAAGGTAGAAAAACTTTTACAATTACATTATAAGGAGTGAGTAAATGTTTGTTGCTGAAAAAAATGCTCTCTCCGAAGAAATAGAGAGCTACGTAAATAAGTACGGAAATGACCGCTCGGCTTTGCTGATGATATTGCATCAAATTCAGAATAAGCACAGGCATATTTCTGAATTTGCACAGCAGGAAGTTGCACGTCTTCTTAATATTCATCCGGTGGAAGTTTACAGCGTTATTTCCTTCTTCGCATTTCTTAATTCAAATCCGAAAGGAAGAAATCTTGTTCGCATCTGCCAGACGATCTCCTGTGATATGAAAGGCAAGAGCGGACTGGTTAAAGCAATCGAGCGTGAGCTTGGAATTGAAATAGGCGGGACGACAAAGGATAACAAATTTACTGTTGAATATGCGAACTGTCTCGGCTTGTGCGATATGGGCCCGGCGATGGCAATCAATGACCAGGTTTTTCTTCAGCTTACTCCCGAAAAAGCAGTTGAACTTCTCGGAAAGGTGAAGTGATTATGGAAACAATTAAAAAGAAAAGAACAGGTCCGGTTATCTTCTCTGAATACAAAAGAGGAGATGCAATTAAAAAAGCATTATCAATGACACGCGAAGATATTTTGTTTGAATTGAAAGATTCTAAACTAAAGGGGAGAGGCGGCGCCGGATTTCCTACATCAACAAAGTGGATGCTGACTGCAGCAGCAAAGTCCGACGATAAATTTCTTGTATGTAATGCAGACGAAGGTGAACCCGGAACATTTAAAGACAGAGTTCTCCTGATGGAATTTCCTGAACTTGTTTTTGATGGAATGGTCGTAGGTGGTTATACCATTGGTTCGCAAAAAGGTATAGTTTATCTGCGCGGTGAATATGAATACCTTCTTAAACCTCTTCAGGATTATCTCGAAGTGATGAGAAAAGATAATCTGCTCGGAAAAAATATTTTAGGTAAAAAGGATTTCAATTTTGATATTGAAATATTCCTTGGCTCAGGTGCCTATGTGTGCGGAGAAGAAACTGCATTGATTGAATCACTTGAAGGACATCGCGGTGAACCAAGAAACAGACCTCCTTACCCGATCAACACAGGATACCTTGGCAGGCCAACATCAGTTAATAATGTTGAAACGCTGGCTGCAGTGAGCCACATTGTTGTAAAAGGCGGTAGCTGGTTTGCAAAATTCGGAACAGATAAATCAGCAGGCTCAAAACTATTTTCAGTTTCGGGTGATTGTGAAAAACCCGGAGTTTACGAGCTTCCCTGGGGAACAAAAATTTCTGAATTACTTGAAATTGTTGGCGCAAAGAAAACAAAAGCTGTTCAGATCGGTGGAGCCTCAGGTCATTGTATCCCAAAATCACAATTCGATAGAACAGTTGCTTATGAAGATGTGGCAACAGGTGGATCAGTAATTGTTTTTAATGAAAGCAGGGATATGCTTCACGTATTGAAAAATTTCATGGAATTTTTTGTTGAGGAGTCCTGCGGACAATGCACTCCTTGCAGGATGGGTAACGTAAAATTACTCGAAGGTGTTGAGATGATTGAAAAAGGTGAATACACTTTCGCTCATATAAATAAATTAAAAGATCTTGGCAGAACAATGCAGATGGCTTCCAAGTGCGGGTTAGGTCAATCGAGTCCGAATCCGTTCATCTCTATTCTTGAAAATTTTAATGATGAAATATTTAACGCTGGTAACGGAGGAAGAAATGGAAAATAAAAAAACGTTAAGAGCACCGGTAAGTCAGAAGCCGCTGGTAATTGAAAAACCGGAAAATCCCGAATACATTGGCGGATCGGTTTCAATTGAAATAAACGAAAAGAAATTCTCCGTTCCTTTGGGCACGACTATACTTGATGCATGCAGACAAAACCAGATTCACATTCCAACACTGTGTCATCACGAAGATTTATGTGTTGCCGGTGTTTGCAGAATATGCGTTGTTGAGGTTGAAGGTATGAGAACACTTCAGGCTTCATGCGCATTTCCAATTACTGCACCGATAAAAATAAAAACAACTTCGAACGCTGTAAGAAGATCCAGAAAACATATTATTGATTTGCTGCTTAGTGAACATTACGGCGAGTGTTATTCCTGTTTCAGAAATAACAACTGCGAATTACAATCGCTTGCAAAAGAATACGGTGTCGATCATTATAACTTCGGTCATATTCAAAGTCCAAGATATGAAGTTGACAATTCTTCTTATTCTGTTGTCAGAGATATGGATAAATGTGTGCTCTGTAAAAGATGTGTAAGAACCTGTATTGATCTTCAGGAAGTTGGTGTGCTTGAAGCAATTGGCAGAGGTCACGATACGCATATTGGTACTTTCTGGGATAAGCCGTTGGCTGAAGTTATTTGCATAAATTGTGGCCAGTGTATAAACCGTTGTCCCACCGGTGCATTACGTGCAAATGATCCTCGTGATGAAATATGGGCTGCAATTGATGATCCGAAAAAGCACGTTGTAATTCAAACAGCACCCTCACCAAGAGCAGCAATCTGTGAAGAATTTGGAATGGAGCCGGGAACGTCACTAACCGGAGAAATGAATACAGCTTTAAGAAGAATCGGTTTTGATGTTGTGTTTGATACAAACTTCACTGCTGATCTTACAATCTTCGAAGAGGGAACAGAGCTCATTGCAAGATTATACAAAGCCCTTGTGAAGAAAGAACAGGTTGCTATTCCTCAGTTTACATCCTGCTCACCGGGCTGGGTAAAATATCTTGAGCATTTTTATCCTGAGTATGTTGATAACCTCAGTTCAGCTAAATCGCCGCAGCAAATGTTCGGTGCGCTAATTAAAACATTCTATGCAAAGAAAAAAGGAATTGATCCAAAAGATATAATCTCCGTTGCAGTAATGCCTTGTTCTGCAAAGAAGTTTGAGTGTAACAGGCCCGAGATGGTAGATTCAGGCTTTAAAGATGTTGATTACGGATTAACCACAAGAGAACTTGCACAGATGATAAAGGAAGCCGGAATCTATTTACCTGAAATGCCAAAGTCACATTTTGATGATCCGTTTGGTGAAGCATCGGGTGCAGGATTAATTTTCGGCGCAACAGGCGGAGTGATGGAAGCTGCATTAAGAACAGTTATTGAATTTATAACAGGAAAGAAAGTTGAAAACATTTTTGCTAATGCTGATATAACTCCGGTAAGAGGATTTGAAGGAATAAAATATGCAGAACTTCCAATTACTGAAGTTGGACCCGTTCCAAAACTAATTGCTCATCTTGTGCCTGATTGGAACTGGCTGAAAGGTGCAACTTTGAAAATTGCAGTTGTTCATGGTACAGCTAATGCAAAGAAAGTTATGGATGATATCAAAGCTGGCGGTAAGTTCAGTGAATGTCATTTCATTGAATTTATGGCCTGCCCGGGCGGTTGCATTGGCGGTGGTGGTCAGCCAATTCCAACAACACCGGAAATCCGTATGCTTAGAGCAAAAGCAATTTATGATGAAGATAAATCTTTGCCAGTAAGAAAATCTCATGAGAATCGTCACGTTTTGGAAATATATAATGAATTTTTAACCGATGGTCCCTGCGGACACATCTCACATAAATTGCTTCACACTCATTATGTAAAACGTGGTAAGTATATTGCTTAGAAGGGCAGGTATAGAGGTATACGTGTATATGGTTATAGGGGAAATCAGGAACAATTTTAGTTTGATGTTCCTAGTAATTAGAAACAATTTTTTACTAATTACTATATACCTTATACCTTTATACCCTATACCCGTATATTTCTCTTACCCTTTGATTAAGTTTTGAATTAAAGAAAGCAGCAACGGAAAACTCTTGTTTAACAAACTAATGTTGAGTATGGTGCCCGACTGGGCACGTGAACAGAAAGAATTCTGGGAAGCAATTCGCCGAAGAAATCTTTGGTTCATCAAGTTACGTTACGGTGTGGCTGTTATGCTCGGTATTTTTTTATTCTTTGCTGCGTTCGTATTCAGGATTGAATTTACAACCACACAAATTATAGCCGGCTCTGTAATTACTTTTTCGATACTGCTCTATAACTTAGTTCTTCATCGGCTGAGGCGTTATGTACGTTTCGACGTCAATCGATTCAACCCGATGTACTTATCAGTTCTGCAAGTAATTCTCGATTTGATTGCTCTTCTTCTCCTCGTTTACTATACTGGCGGCATTGAATCTCCGCTTTATATGTTGTTTGTGTTTCATATGATAATAGGAAGCCTTATTCTGCCCGGGACTGTGGTTTATACTTTTGCAATAGTTTTCGTCGCTTTGTTTGCAATTTTGATAACGCTCGAGCATACTGGTGCTTTAGCTCATCATCATATAAATGGATTGTTTGGTGTTGATCTTCATAATAACATTAATTTTATTATTGCCTACCTGGGAACTTTTACTTTCATGATTTTTGCCAGCGTTTATTTAGCCAATGGAATCGCCCGCCAGCTTTATAAGAGAGAAAAAGATCTCGTTGAATCTATAAAAAAGATAAATGCCGCAGAAAAAGAGAAACAGAAATACATAATGGGCATCGTTCATGAAATAAAAACTCCGATTGTTGCAGTTGCATCTTACATCGATATTATCCTTCAGAAATTTCTAGGACCGATAGATGAAACAGTCGAAGAAAAACTTGTGCGGGCAAAAAACAGAACCGATGAAAGTGTTCAGATGATTAATGATGTGCTCAACGTTTCCAAGCTTACACTTTATGATCAGTTTGATGAAGAAGAAATTGATATTGAAGAAATTGTATCGGGTGTTCTGAAGAGAAGAAATGCTTATGCTGATGCTCATTTAATTAACATGAATCTCCGCGATGTGAGAAACAAAAAGCAAAAATTTAAAGGGGATAAATTTTTAGTTGACATAGCATTATCAAACCTGATAGGGAACTCAATAAAATACGGAGTTGACGGCGGCGCTGTGGAAATTATTATTAACAGCGACAGCAGCAATCTTATTATTGAAGTCTGTGATGATGGTGTGGGCATTCCTGTGAATGAGCTTCCCAAAATCTTCAACGATTTCTACCGCGCAGCTAATGTAAAAAAAATTATTGCGGAAGGATCCGGGCTAGGACTTTCTGTTGTCAAAAGAATTGTTGAGCGTCATGGCGGAACAATCAGAGCTAAGAGTCCCTCACGCATGGCCAAAAAAGATCATCCCGGTACTTGCATTACAATCGAGCTTCCTTTTCAAAGGAAAGAAAAAGAATAAGCTCCCAAAGGGTTCAAAGCAAATACCTGAACAAAAACATTCTACTCAAAAATTTCAATTACTTATTTCATCGCGAGCTTGTCTTGCTAAATTAACCAGTTCCCAGTAGGG
>DATIJX010000074.1:0-26542 GCA_035478175.1 Ignavibacteriaceae bacterium | reverse complement strand
ATTTCGGTTTGAAGAGCATCTTTTTTATTTATTACAAAAATCTTTCTCTTTGATTTTGTCAAATTAAGTAATGGTTCTTCAACAGTTGTTTTTACATTCCAATTTCCGAATGTATCATTCAATTCAGCCTGAAGCGATTTTAAATCAATATCTCCAACAACAACAACTGAGGAGTTGAAAGGAGAGAACTTATTTTGGTAAAGATCTCTCACGGATTCGATTTGAATATTTTGTACTGTATTTTCTAAACCCATAACAGGAAAGGCATAAGTAGAATCACTACCAAACAAGAAATACTCAAATGAAATTTCTGCAACGTAATCAGGTTCAGCTTTAACTTGTTCAAGTCTTGCGAGCACTTTTCTTTTCTCGCGGCTGAAATCATTCTCACTAAGATGAGGGTTGGTAATTACACTTGATAAAAGTTTTAATGCAGGCATAAAATTTTCACGCAATACCTGTAAAGAGAGAAATGTAAGATCAGGATCCGATGAGATTGAAAACTGAGCACCAAGCATTTCAAACTCATCTGCTAACTGAAGTGCATCATATTTACCGGTACCTTCATCAATACACATAGCCAAAAGATTGCTCAAACCCTTAAGATTTTCAGGGTCAAACCTGCTGCCGTTGTTGACTAAAAAATTTATTCTGATTAATGGCAGTTCTTTTTTTTCGCTGAAATATATATTCAACCCATTATTTAGCTGATAGGTTTGAACAGCAGGAAGAATAAAATTAATTTCTCCGGAACTTGAAGGTCGTTGTTTTCTATCAGTTTGCATTTTTTCTCTCCGGGACAATTCGTAACTCAACATAATTTTTTTGAAAGTATTCGTTTACAACCTGACTTATATCATTCTCATATACATTATTATATCGGTTAAGATCGAAGTTGAAGGAATTTGGTTCACCCAAGTAGTAGTTGTAAAGATTCAGCATGTCGGCAATAGTATCTATATTTTGTAAAGAATAAATAAAATTTGATTTGATTACATTTTTTGATCTTTTCAGTTCCCTCAAAGAAATTTTTTCCTTTGTAAGAATTGAAATTTCATCAAAAATTATTTTTTTTATTTCGTCGAGAGATTTACCAGGTTTTGCTGTTGCAACAATCATAAAATGGCCGCCATACTTGCCTGAAAACTGCATAGTGTTAACATCCTGAGCAATTTCCAATTCATAGACTAGCTTTCTTGTTAGCCGGGCATTTTTTGAACCGGTTAACAAGTCTGAAAGAATATCAAGTGCAGCATCATCCTGACTGAATGCAGTTTGTGTATGCCAGGCAATATAAATTCTTTCAAGATTTACTTTATCCTCTACTGTGATAAATTTTGAATCTTCAAGATGAGAGGATTTAGAATTTATTGAAGTCGGTGTCCCGTTATTTTTTATCTCCCCAAAATATTTTTCAATAAGTGATTTGGTTTTATTGATTTCAAAATTTCCCGCAACTACAATTGTTGCATTAGAGGGTGAATAATGTTGTTGAAAAAATGAACTGACATCATCCAGAGTATAGCTTTCAATATCTTTGTAGTATCCTATCGTCGCCCAGCTATAAGGATGACCATCCGGATAAAGATTTGAAATTATTTTTTCCCATGCTAAACCGTAAGGCTGGTTATCATATCTCTCCAAACGCTCATTCAGAACAACACTTTTTTGATTATCAAGTTTTACCTGGTCGAGTGCTTCGAGAAAAAATGCCATTCGGT
This sequence comes from Ignavibacteriaceae bacterium, assembly GCA_035478175.1. Classification (GTDB taxonomy): domain Bacteria; phylum Bacteroidota; class Ignavibacteria; order Ignavibacteriales; family Ignavibacteriaceae; genus IGN2. The sequence goes on along the minus strand of DATIJX010000074.1, from coordinate 24,821 downwards.
CTGATTCCAGCCAGAGTGCAAGTTCCAAATCATTTGAGGGGAGTTTTTCAAAATAATTTGTTCTGTCAAAGCTTGTAGATGCATTCAGAGTTCCGCCCGCTTCCTGAATATATTTAAAATGCATCTCTTTAGGGACATTCTTAGAACCCTGAAACATCATATGCTCAAAGAGATGTGCGAGGCCGGTTTTACCTGTTATTTCGTTTGCTGATCCTGCCTTATACCAGATATTTACCGCTGCTGATGGAAGTGAATTATTCTGAAATAGAATAATCTCAAGACCATTTAGGAGTTTATATTTTTCGTAAGGAATATCTAAAAGATTCATAATTCTTCTGAGCTTGTCTTTAATGAAATTAACAAGAAAATATTGCCGTTTAGTTCAATTTTATAAAACTTTTAAATGCTGAAAAAATCAACAAAAAAGCAATAAATGAGAATGGTTAAAAATTGATTATTAAATAATTATTAATTTTTTACAAAAAACTTGAATTCATCACGAATATACCAAATATTTGGTATAGTAAATTAAAACTTTTTCATCCGGGGTGGGAAGAAATAGTTGAGGGCTATTAATTGTTAAAATTTCATTTCTTAATTAACCATAAATCACATTCACAAATAATAAAGGAGAAGATATATGCCTAAATCTTACAGGTTAATCCTGTGCCTGATCCTTGGTGCTTGGTTTATTCTTGGGTATCAAAATGTAATGGCTCAGGGAGTAACAACATCATCGATAACCGGGCAAGTAAAGGATACAGATGGAAACGCTTTGCCTTCCGCAAACGTGATGGCGGTTCATACTCCGTCGGGCACACAATATGGTGCAAGTACACGAACTGATGGAAGATTTGCAATTCAAGGTATGAGAGTAGGCGGTCCTTATACGGTTACTGTATCTTATGTTGGATTTGAAAGTCAATCAGCAGAAAATATCAATCTGAGTTTAGGTCTGTCAACAGATCTCGAGTTTGTTTTGCGAGATGCAAGCATTGAGATAGAAGCTGTTACGGTTACCACTGAGCGTGGTGCACTTTTCAGCCCCGAACGAACAGGTTCATCCACTTCAATTAACACAGAAGCTCTTGAAGTATTACCGACAATCTCAAGAAGACTGTCAGACTTTACACGATTAACACCTGAAGCAAGTGGAAATTCAATTGCTGGTCAGGATAACAGACTCAACAATATAACAGTTGATGGTTCTTATTTTAACAATTCATTCGGTCTTGCCGGTGCACCCGGAGAAAGAACAAATGTTGCCCCAATTTCGATAGATGCCATCGAGCAGATACAATTAAATATTGCTCCTTATGATGTTCGTCAGGGAAATTTTGTGGGGGCTGGAGTGAACACGGTTACAAAGAGCGGTAACAATGATTTTTCAGGTTCTGTTTATTATCTTTTCAGAAATGAAGCTTCAGTAGGCACACAAGCTGGAGATAATACTTTTAATCCAGGCACATTTGATTATAATCAAATAGGTGTTCGACTAGGTGGTCCTATAGTAAAGAATAAACTCTTTTTCTTTGGCAGCTTTGAAAGCGAAGCTTTAACGCAACCCGGAACAACATATCTCTCAAATACAGGAAGTCAAACAGTGGGAGGCAGCGTTACCAGAGTATTATCTTCTGATCTGGATCAGCTAAGCAACTACTTGAGAACTAATTTTGGTTATGAAACAGGAGGGTATCAAAATTATGATTTTGAAACTCCAGCGTTAAGATTTCTTCTTAGATTGGATTACAATCTTGATGATCGTAATAAAATCAGCTTACGTTATAATCATTTAGATTCTGATACTGATGTATTATTGTCTAATTCTTCATCATTAGGATTTGGTAACAGAAGATCAAACTTAACCGGATTGAATTTTCAGAATTCAAACTATATCATTTTGGAAAATATCCGATCCATCGTGGGTGAATGGAATACAAGCATTGGCGATAATATGGCAAATAATCTAATAGTTGGATATACATATAACGATGAAAGCCGCGATGCTGATGGTACATTATTCCCATTTGTAGATATTCTTGAGGAAGGCAGCGTATATACTTCTTTTGGTTTTGAACCGTTCACACCTAGTAATGAATTACGTTATAATAGCTTTCAAGTTCAAAATAACTTTACAATGTTTATGCAGCAGCACTATTTAACTTTTGGCTTAAGTGCTGAAATCTATAACTCTGAAAACGTATTTTTCCCGGGTTCTCAGAGTGTTTATGTTTATAACTCACTCGCTGATTTTTATGCTGATGCTGATGGTTATCTTGCAAATCCAAACAGAACAGAAGCTGATAGCACTCTGCGTCGTTTCCAGGTAAGATGGTCAAATCAGCCTGGTCAGGATAAACCGATACAACCATTAGAAGTTTTTTATGGCGGGCTTTATGCTCAGGATGAATGGCAGGTTAATCATAATTTACGGTTAACAATTGGCGTACGTGCTGATGTTCCATTTTTCGGCGAAACTGGTTTCAAAAACACTCAGGTTGACACACTGTTCTTTGCTGATGAAGGTGGAAATCAGGTTCAATATCAAACGGATAAAATGCCAGATGCAAATATTTTATTTTCGCCAAGAGTTGGTTTCAACTGGGATGTTACAGGAGAACGAACAACTCAGGTAAGAGGTGGAACTGGAATTTTCACTGGTCGCCCGGCTTATGTTTGGATTTCAAATCAAATCGGTGAAAATGGTGTGCTGACGGGATTTGAGCAAATAGATAACACTACTTCAAGACCTTTCCATCCTGATATCAATCATTACAAACAAGAAGCAACAGGCAATCCAGCTTCAAGCTACGGTCTGGCATTCACAGATCCCGAATTCAAATTCCCTCAAATCTGGAGAAGTAATATTGCAGTTGATCAAAAATTATTATTTGATTTAGTTGGTACAGTAGAGTTTATTTACAGTCAGGATGTCAATGGTGTTTATTATATCAACGCAAATCTTGATGAACCCAACTCACAATTTACAGGTCCCGATGCCCGTCCAAGATGGGTTTCTGATCCAAATGACCCAAACCCGAACAGAATAAATAATAATATTTCAAGTGCAATTGTTCTGAAGAACCAGAATGAAGGATTTGCATATAACATTTCCGCAGCTCTTGAAAAACCATTCAGTGATAACTGGTATGCAAAAGTTGCTTACAGCTATGGAATTTCTAAGAATACTGTAGATCCTGGTTCAATTGCGTTTGGATCCTGGAATAATAATCCACATTCAGGTGATCCAAATAATCCTGGTGTAGCTTTCTCGGGAAATACTCTGGGTAATAGAATTTTTGCAGCACTTTCTTACAGATTTGGAAGTGCAGACTACACCGGAAGTATTTTTGGAGCAACCACTGTATCTGCATTCTGGGAAGGAGCTGCGGCTCAAGGTGTTGATCCATTCTTCTTTCCAAGTCGCAGAGGAAGTTACACATTTAGTGGTGATCTAAACGGAGACGGTGGTACAAACAATGATTTGATTTATATTCCAGCTGATAAGAGTGAAATGAATTTTGAAGAATTTACCTCCGGTGGTGTTACATATACAGTTGAGCAGCAAGAAAATGCATGGGATGCATTTATTGAGCAAGATGATTATTTGAAGGAGAACAGAGGCAAATATGCTGAGCGTGGTGGTGTTGAACTGCCAATGGTTTTCCGTGCTGATATAAGCTTGATTCAGGACATCTATTTTGATATACTGAACAAGAAAAATGCTTTCCAGCTCAGATTGGATTTCATCAATATTGGTAACCTAGTCAACAAAGAATGGGGAGTTGGCGAGCTGCTCGTTACAACCCAACCTTTGATAGCTCGCCCATCTGCTGATGGCGAGGCCGCGCTATATCGTTTAAGAGTTGTAGATGGTAAGCTGCTTTCAAAATCTACACAGGGGTCTTCTACAATTAACGATGTGTTCAGAATTCAGTTTGGTGTAAGATATACATTCAACTAGTATTCTAAGATTACTGTAAATCTTCGCAAGCCGTCTCAGAGTTGGGACGGCTTTTTTATTTTTCATCAAGAGATACTATCGCTGTGAGCGATAGTATCTCTAAAAATTAATGCAGCAAAAGTAAAATTCTATCAGTTCTGATAGAGCCTAAGAGTTTGAAGAGTTGTGAGAAGGGAATATCTCTATCCCACGAAAACAATATGATGAATGCTTCACCAACAACCATATCTCTTGAAACAAGTCCCCAGAATCTGCTGTCTAAACTATCGTCTCTGTTATCTCCCATCATAAAGTAATAATCTTTTTTAAACGTATAAGATGATACAGGAATACCTTCAATAGTTACTGCACCATTAGCCATCTCAACAACACGTTTACCATACTCTCGGTCAATTATTGTTCGCCATTGTTCTACATTGTACTTATTCAGCGGAATAGTTGAACCCTTTCTTGGAATTACCAGTGGACCATAATTGTCTTCATTCCATGACATTCCCTTTGGAAAAATTCTTGGTTCAGCAACACCTCTTGGTACCGGCTTTAGAAAGTTACCATACCTACCTTTATAATATTTAACGAAAGTTGGTTTCCAGAATTCTTTACCATTTACAAAAACTACTTTATCTCTGATTTCAAGCGTATCACCGGGTACTCCAATACATCGTTTAACATAATTTATTCCTCGCTCTGATGCAAAAAGCTGATCACGATCTCCGGGATATTCAAATACAACTATGTCCTTTGCTTTTGGATCTTTGAACGCAGGAAGACGGAAAAATGGGAGTTCTATTTCAGTAAAGGGAATATACTTTGGCGAGGATGAACCATAAATGAATTTATTGACAAGCACAAAATCACCAACTAGAATTGTATCTTCCATTGAACCTGTTGGTATCCGGGTGTTCTGTATTATAAAAGTGATGATGAAAAAAGCAGCAATAGCTGCCCAGAAAAGTTGTCTGAAAAACTCGATTACTTTTTCTGTGAAAGTCTCAGGTTTCTTTCTTTCTTTCTTCTTCCAAAACAAAAATTTTGTTGACTTTACTTCGGAGTCCTTCTGCGTGGATTTGTCATTCATATGAGGATATGGGTAAAAATTAATTGGTTGTTGAGAACATTAAATATCAAACTAAAAAGAAATAATAATTAAAACGGATTGAAATATACTCTCTTTGCTGAAAATATAAAGCCTAATTTTTTTGAATGATGATAATGTTAAGTGGGTATGATGGCTTTTAAGTGGAAATCAATCCGGTTTTACAGAAGCTAAAACTTCAACTTTATTCAGTAAATTCATGATACTATCTCTCTGCACTTCGTACTCGGCTCTTAGTTCCTCTTTAACAGGATGTGCAGAAGGGATTTCAACTTTTAAAGGATCAACAGGGCTTCCATTGACATAAAATCTATAATCGAGGTGAGGACCAGTTGACAAACCGGTGCTTCCAACATAGCCAATAACCTGACCTTGCTGTACTGTTGTTCCTTTCTTTATTCCTTTTGCATACCGCGAAAGATGCAGATACATTGTAGTGTAAACTGAATTATGCCTGATTTTTATAAACTTTCCAGCACCCCCATTGTAACCAACATCTGCTACTACACCATCTCCTGTTGTTCTTATTGGTGTCCCGACCGGAGCTGCATAATCAACACCGTGGTGGGGTCTGCGAACTTTGAGTACGGGATGCAGTCTGCTCTTACTGTATCTGGAGCTTATCCTGCCAAACTCTAGCGGAGCTTTTAGAAATGCTTTCCTCAAGCTGTTTCCATCTTCATCGAAATACTGATATACACTGTCCTGTGTGAATGGAATTGCATAAAAATCTTTTCCGCGATGACTAAAGATTGCGGCTTTAATTGTACCTATTGCAAAAAATTTGTTATCAACATAAAGCTCATCATAAATTACTTTAAAGTTGTCTCCCTTTTGCAGATGATAGAAATCAATCTGCCAGGCAAATATTTCAGAAAGCTTTATTGCAAGTTCAGGAGTAGCTTCAACATTCATAAGTGAAACATAAAGTGACTGATCAATAATTGCCGATTTTTGATTTTCTCTGACGACAACTTCTTTCTCACTTTCATATACATTTATCGAATCTCTTAAATCAAATACAACAAAGTGTCTTGGACTTTTCTCATAAACAAAATAGACTAAAGAATTCAGTGAATCATCATCTGTGTAGACATGATAAAAATTGCCCGCGACTATTTTTCTAACATCTAAAACTTCTTTTGCATTATTTACAATCTGAAATATTCCTGTTCCGGGAACACCATGTTTGAATAAAATATCGGAGAGAGTTTCGTTTTTTGATACCGAATATGTTTGATGGTCGAGTGAGTCAGAAAAAAATCCGAAACCATTTAGCGGTTGCTCTTGTATGATTCCTGCAGGAATTTCATTTTTAGAGTCGGAACATTTAACCCAACTCCAGAGAAGCACAGACAGAAATACAATGCTTATAAGTAAGTAAGATAATCTGAAAAATATTGTTGTGTTTTTGCCTGTCTTCACTAAGCAGTAATAATTGATAAAATTTCCGACAAACTTAGGCTTATTTTTAAAATAATGCAAAGTAATTCATTTAAAGATTTAAAACATTTCTATCATAGAAATTCCTTCTGTTCATATTAATATTTATTTTGGCTTGAATTCATTTAACAGATTATGCAATCAAATAAGAAGTTCGGTTTTATACTCGGGACAACAGCATTTGTGATTTTTCTGTTGATAGGAGATCTTGATCCGGCAAAGCCGCAAATTAATACTATGGCTGCAATTGCTGTTTTGATGGCAATACTCTGGATTACTGAGGCAATCCCGCTGGCAGCAACTTCATTAATTCCGTTAATATTTTTCCCTGTGACCGGAATTCTATCAACTGAGGAGATCGCATCTTCATATATAAACTCAATCATTTTTTTATTTCTTGGTGGGTTTCTGATTGCTATTGCAATGGAAGAATGGGTGCTGCATAAAAGAATTGCTCTGAAGATTATAACAATTTTCGGTGGCAGTCCAACTTCGATAATAATTGGATTTATGGCATCCGGAGCTTTGCTTTCAATGTGGATATCTAATACTGCAACGGCTCTTATGCTGCTGCCAATTAGCTTAGCTGTAATTCAAAAGCTTGAAAATGAATTTGGGCAAGAAAAAACTCATAACTTTGCGATCATACTACTTTTATCAATCGCTTATTCCTGTACGCTCGGTGGAGTTGCAACTTTAATTGGAACTCCACCAAATTTAGTTATGGTTAAAATGCTTAATGTGTTTTTTCCTAACGCACCGGAAATATCTTTTGGTAATTGGATGCTCTTAGCGCTACCTGTTTCTATTTTGATGCTTTGTGCGGTTGCAATTCTTCTTACAAAAGTTTTATTCAAAGTTGACAAAAATGTTAAGCTGGACAAAGGATTTATTGAAAATGAATATAAACGGCTTGGAGAATTTTCCTTCGAGGAAAAAGCTGTAAGTATTGTTTTCATAATAACTGCTCTGCTATGGATTTTTAGAAATGATATTATATTTGGATTTGTAACGATTCCGGGCTGGTCGAACCTTTTACCAACTTCAGATTTTATTAATGATGGTACAGTCGCAATAACAATGGCATTTATTCTCTTTTTAATTCCGTCAAAATCACGAGAAAGATCTTTACTTGATCATACTGCTTTTAGTAAAGTCCCGTGGGGAATTATCCTTTTATTTGGAGGAGGATTTGCACTTGCAAAGGGATTTTCATCCACGGGGCTTGCAAATTTTATAGGCGAGCATCTTACCGGTTTGCAAAGTGTATCACCAATACTTATCATTATGATTACGGCTTTAATGGTTAGCTTCCTGACTGAGTTAACTTCTAATACTGCAGTTACACAGATGCTTATTCCTATCGTTGCTTCAGTTTCAATTGCAATCGGCTTGAATCCGCTCCTGCTGATGTTTACCGTTACGTTATCTGCATCAATGGCATTTATGTTACCTGTTGCAACACCACCCAATACAATAATATTTGCAGGTGGACGAATCAAAATATTTGAAATGGCAAAAACCGGTTTCGCTCTCAATTTTATCGGAGTAATAATTGTAAGTCTTCTGGTCTATTTTCTGGGGGATCTGATTTTTGGGCTCGATACTTTTCCTTCCTGGGCTAATCCATAATTGCTTTAAAGTGAACTCTGCAATGATAATTTATAGCATAACAGTCGTGATTAAAAAAGATGTGGAAGAATCCTGGTTAGAGTGGATGAAAGAAATACACATCAAAGACGTAATGAAAACAGGTTACTTTGAAGGTTGGGAAATACAAAAACAAATAATTCCGGAATTGGCAGCAGACGAATCAACATATATCATCAACTATAAGACATCATCTCTTGATCATTATAATGAATATCTGATGAAAGAGGCTCCACGATTGCAAAAAGAACACACTGAGAAATTTTACGGAAAGTTTAAAGCTTCGCGAACAATCTATAAAATAATTTCCCAATAAAACCCAAAGTCGGGGTTGCTATTTAAATTCTTATTTTTTATTATCACTCAGAAATTATTTCATTTATATTGTCATTCACTAAGGCATAATTAATTGAAAAAGATTACTCTGGTGTTCGTAATATTAATAGTTTCGATTTCCTGCAGAGAAGAAATTATCGAACCGGATAATCTGGTAGGAAATATTAATGAACCTGTTCAGATAAGAGATCGTAATGCCTATACTTTTCTGTTAGATGCACAAAATTTAACGATGAGTTTATCTGTTACGTTATATTTTAGTTCGGCCAGAACACGGTTTAATGTTAGATTAGTTGACTATGAATCAGGATATACAAATATCAGTGCTCAGGATATAAGTAATATAGAAAGATTCAGATACTACATTGCAGAAGAAGTTAGCTACCACACTGAACTCCTCGACGGATACGTTCCCACAACTATTAATATCAACACTGAAAATTTCAGCGGTAAGATTAAAATAGAATTCAGAAAAATCCTCTAGGCAAATTATTTTCATAGAATAAATAAACGTAATTTCCTTATCTTTTAATGCCTGTTCACAGGCACTTTTTAATAGATTAAAATAATAGAAAACCTAAAGTAAATTCTCCCCCTATGTCAGATAATAAATTTTACCAGGTTGCAGCTGAAAGCAAAGTCCTTCCCGAAAGAGAAGAAATAAGTCAAGAGTATAAATGGAATTTAACCGACATCTTTAAGAGTGATGAAGAATGGGAGACCGAGTTTAAATCCGTCTCTGAAAAAGTATCAGGATATCAGAAGTTTGAAGGCAAGCTTACAGATAGTGCAGAATCTTTACTTGCCTGTTTCAGGTTTGATGAAGATATAAATATTAAACTTGACCAGCTTCATCTTTATGCTATGCTTTCAAAAGACAGCGATATGAGGGTAGGGAAGTATCATTCAATAGACGACCGTGTCAAATCTCTCTATGCAAAAGTTGGTGCAGCTAGTTCATTTATTCGTCCGGAGCTGCTTAAAATACCAGATGAAAAATTGAGAGGCATAATTGATTCAAATGAAGATTTAAAAATTTATAAACAGAGTATAGATGATCTTCTCCGTTCAAAAAAGCATACTCTGTCGAACAATGAAGAAAAAATTCTCGCGATGGCATCCGAGTTAACTCAAACTCCTTACAATACTTTTTCAATCTTTACGAATGCAGATCTGAAACTACCGGTTGTTGAGGACGAACTTGGAGGTTTAACTGAGCTTTCTCATGGAAGATATTATTCTGCGATGTACTCTAAGAATAGAGATTACAGGGCAAGAGTATTTAAAGCATACCTTGAATCCTATAAAAATTATATCAATACTTTCACGGTGTTGTTTAACGGGAATCTGAAGACAAACATCTTTAATGCACACGCCAGGAATTTTAACTCTGCTCTCGAATCCGCATTGCACAGAAACAATATTCCAAAATCTGTTTATCATAATCTGATTGAATCTGCAAATCAAAACCTTCAACCCATGCATCGCTGGGCAGCATTGAAGAAAAAACTTCTTGGAATCAGTGAACTTTGTCCCCATGATGTTTACGTTACAGTCTTCAACTCTCACAATGAAAAAAAATATTCGTATGAAGAAGGCGTTGAGATTGTATTAAACTCTTTGAAGTTAATGGGAGATGAATATATCTCATCGCTTAATCAGGCTTTTAAAAACAAATGGATTGATGTGTTCGAAACAAAAGCAAAAAAAAGCGGCGCCTATTCATCTGGAACTACTTTCGGAGTTCATCCGTACGTTTTGCTTAACTGGACTGATCTTCTGAATGATGTTTTTACACTTACTCATGAGATGGGACATAATATGCATTCATATTATACGGGCCAAAATCAACCCTATCCTTATGCAAATTATTCTATTTTCCTTGCTGAGGTTGCATCAACTTTTAATGAATCACTTTTACTTGACCATCTTCTTGAAATTGCTGACAGCAGGAAGGAAAAACTTTTTCTGCTTGAGAGATACCTGAATAATCTTACTGCAACTTTCTACAGGCAGGTTATGTTTGCTGAGTTTGAGATGATTGTTTATGACAGAACAGAGAAAGGAGAGTCGCTTACTGCAGAATTGCTAAGCGATTTATATAAAAACACCTATCAAAAATATTGGGGACCCGATATGTTCGTTCCCGAGGAAGAGCACTATACGTGGGCAAGAATACCTCACTTCTATTACAATTTTTATGTCTACCAATACGCAACAGGATTTGCAGCTTCGGAAGTTCTGGCAAAAAAAGTAAAAACCGAAGGCGAATCAGCAGTAAATAAATATCTTAATTTTCTTAAAGCAGGAAGTTCTGACTATCCGATTAATATCTTAACAGCGGCAGGAGTAGATATGAACTCACCTGAGCCGGTTAGGGCAGTTAGCGAAAGGATGAATCAGGTTCTCGATGAAATGGAAGGTTTATTATGAAATTATATGACAAGCAATCCTTGAATGAATATCATCAATCTCTAACTTATGATGATATTAGTCTGATACCAACAGAAATTTCGCGGATGAAATCGAGAAAGGAAGTTGATACCTCCTCAAATTTTTTAGGAATTAAACTTGCAGTTCCAATTGTCTCCAGCCCGATGGAATCAGTTACCGGAATTGATATGGCTAGGGAGCTTTATAAACTTGGATGCCTTGGAATTGTAAACCGATTCGATTCATCACTCGATGAATTATTAAAGAACAAAAATGGAACTCGAAAAATCATCGCTATTTCGATCGCTCTGAATACACCAATCGATGTCGTAAAAAAGTTATCTGAAGGCAGAAAAATTATTTGCATTGATACTGCAAATGCCAGCAACAGGGAGGTTCTTAAAAAAACAGAGCAGGTTAAAAAGAATGTTGATCTAAAAGTGATTGTTGGAAACATTGCGCACGGTGCTTCATTAAAACATCTCGTTGATTCCGGTGCAGATGGTGTGAGAGTTGGTATCGGCAGCGGTAGTGTTTGTTCAACAAGCATACAAACCGGGATAGGTATTGGGCAGGTTTCATCATTACTCAATGTTCTCTTTGCGCGAAAAGAAAACAAGCTGAAAATTGCTATCATTGCTGATGGCGGAGTTAAAGGTGCTGGCGATGTTGCTAAAGCTATCGCGCTGGGCGCTGATGCTGTTATGCTTGGAAGATTACTTGCCGGAACACGAGAAACTCCCGGTGAAGTAATTCGCTATAGTGATCAACTATGGAAAAAGTATCGGGGTTCAGCATCATTTGGTGTGAAGATGAAAAATGAATTTATCGAAGGCGAAGAAACTATGGTAGCATACAAAGGTGCAGTAGCAAATGTTGTAAATGCAGTCTCCGACGGTTTACGAAGCTCTATGAGTTATATGAATTGCCGGACAATTGAAGAACTGAGAAAAATTGAAACCTTTGCAGTCCTTAGCAATTATTCCTATCTGGAACGTCTTCCTAAACCATAATTTTATTTTGTAAATTTTGATCAACAATTTAGAAATAATGGAAGATGATATGAGTAAAAAGAAAAATGAAAACAGTATTAAATTATTAAATAAAGCTGTTGCAGATGAACTGCTTGCAATTCACCAGTATATGTATTTTCACTTTCATTGTGATGATCAGGGTTATGACTTGCTGGCAAGTCTCTTCAAAAAAACTGCTATTCAGGAAATGATACATGTTGAAGTATTATCAGAACGGATTTTATTTCTTAAAGGTGATGTGGAAATGAAAATACTGGGTGAGGTTAAAAAAATCCGGGAACCTAAAGGGATGCTTAAATGTGCTGCCGGAATGGAAGATGAAAGTGCAAAAGAGTATAACCTCTGGGCTAATGAGTGTGCAGCAAATGCCGACTCTGCAACAAAGAAAATTTTTGAGGATCTGGTTGCAGATGAAGAAATGCATTTCGATCAATTTGATACTGAAATGGAAAACCTTGAAAAATTCGGAGAGAATTATCTCGCTCTTCAATCCATAGAAAGAAGCAAGGTCGTTTCTGTAAGAGGACCTGCAGGACAGTAAACAAGTTGGTTTTTGAAGGTCGGGTTTCCGGCCTTTTTTATTTTACGAAATTTGAAACATTTTGTGAGATTATTAACTACTAATGTCATTAATTATTGACTTCAATGATGAGAATTTATTCTTGATATTTTTGTAGAATATTAAAGGGTTATTATGAAACACATACAAAATTTCAGACGACTATCATATATTTTTCTTGCATTGCTAATTATCGGATGCACAGAAGAAGAAACAACAGAGCCAACTGACGAGAATACACTGCTTTATTCTTCATTTGAAAAAAATGGACGATTCTCATCTGAAGGATGGACTCTTCCGGCACAAAGCGATTCCTCATCAGATGTTCCTGCCGGTGGCGGAAATTTTTCTCTTTTACTAGAAGCAACACAGCCCCCTAAAGTTTACGCTCAAATAAAAGTGCCGGTAAAAACTTCGTATAACGAATTCAAGCTTACGATTTGGGCTTACTCCACTGGGGTAACCAGCGGGATTAATGGTGAAGTGATTTTATCTTTAGTGCGGAATGGTTCGGTTATTGATTCATCGAGCATTTTGGTTAATGATATTATCTGGAAAAGTTACAGTATTCAGGATACATTCAGCGTTGCAGCCGGTGATTCATTTATGGTTCAGTTAACTGCTGGATTCTCTCAACTGCTTCCCGGGAAAACTTATTTTGATCTTTGCAGACTCTATGGAGTTGATTGAAATAAATTAAGTTAAAGTTTTTTCCTTTTCAGTCTTAATGAATTAGTAACAACTGACACTGAGCTGAATGACATTGCAAGAGCTGCGAAAATCGGATTTAACAAACCAAAAGCTGCAAGCGGAACTCCAATAATATTATAGATAAATGCCCAAAAAAGATTTTGCTTGATCGTCTTTAAAGTTTGCCGGGATAACTTTATTGCTTTAACAACTCCATTTAAATCACCTCTCATCAAAACAATATCTCCTGATTCAATTGCTACATCTGTACCTGTTCCCATTGCAATTCCAACATTGCTTTGAGTTAATGCTGGTGCATCGTTAATTCCATCCCCAACCATCGCAACAATTTTTCCTTTACTTTGGTATTCGGATATAACGGCAAGTTTTTCACCGGGCAATACTTCTGCCTGATATTCATCAAAGCCAACGTTTTCAGCGATACTTTTCGCAGCTCGAATATTATCTCCTGTTAGTAAGACAGTTTTAAGATTCATCGCCTTAAGCTGTGTAACAACCTCTTTGGAATTATTTTTAATTTCATCATCAATAGCAACCAAACCTTTTAGTTGTTTATTAATAGCTACAAAAACAAGAGTCTTGCCGACGTGAGAGAGTTCGTCAATTTTTTGTTGAAATATTTTTATATCGACTGAATTATTTTCCATTAAAGTCTGATTGCCAGCAAGAATTTTGTCGCCATTAACTATTCCCCTTAATCCTGTTCCTGTTAGACTTTCAAAGTTTTCTACATTTTCAAAATTAAGCTCATGATCTTTTGCATAGCTGACAAGCGCCTTTGCAATAGGATGTTCGGATCGCTGCTCCAATGAGCAAGCTAATTTCAGAAGTTCTCCTTCATCTATTGAATTTGTGAATACCGAGCTAACCTTTGGTTTACCTGTTGTTATCGTTCCGGTTTTATCAAAAATAATTGTGTCAATCTTATGAGCAAGTTCAAGACTTTCGGCATTCTTAATGAGAATACCGTTTTGAGCACCTCTGCCAGTTCCAACAATTATTGCAGTCGGAGTAGCCAGTCCGAGAGCACAAGGGCAGGCTATAATTAATACAGCAACAAAATTTATTAATGCTGCACTAAATCCTGCATCACTAAATAACAGCCAGCCGACAAAAGTTAAAATTGCAATCAGAATAATTACAGGAACAAATACGGCAGCGATTTTATCAGCCAGTTTTTGAATAGGAGCTTTTGAACCCTGTGCTTCCTCCACCATTTTAATAATCTGGCCAAGAATTGAATTATCACCGATAGCAGTAACCTCAAATTCAAAGCTTCCTGTTTTATTAATCGTTCCACCAATAACCTTTGAACCCACGTTCTTTTCAATCGGCATTGACTCACCTGTTATCATTGATTCATCAACCGTTGAGTAACCTCGTGTAACTTTTCCATCAGCAGGAATTTTACCACCGGGTTTTATAATTACGATGTCACCTGTTTGCAATTCATCTAAGGAAATTTCCAGTTCTAAATTATTTCTTTTAACCATCACTGTTTGTGGTTTTAACTCGATAAGCTTTTTGATCGCCAATCCGGTTTTTGATTTTGCCCTGCTTTCCAGCCATCTTCCCATCAGGATTAGTGTTATAATAACTGCAGTTGTTTCAAAGTAAACGTGAGATGCCACTGAGCTGTTAGAAATTAATTCGGGAAATAGAGTTAGAATTGTGCTGTATACAAAAGCTGCACCTGTGCCAATCGCAACCAGCGAGTTCATGTCTGCAGTCAGATGAAGCAAGTTCTTCCAGAATATTTTATAAAACCGCTTCCCGGAAATGAATACTACAGGAATTGTTAAAAGCAGAAGGATTTTATTAATTACATCTTGCGAGAATGGGATCAGGTTATGAATCCCCTCCCACATCATTCCCATACTCAATATGAAAATTGGGACAGTCAGGGAAATTGCAAGAAGAAAATCTTTTTTTAACTGACTATCGAAATCAGATATTACTTCAGTCTGGGTCGTGCCGGCCGCACTTTTTTTATTGAGAAATGAAAAATCAATTTTATAGCCGGCATCTTCTATTGCTTTTTCAACCTGAGTTAATGATGCCAGGTTTTTATCAATTTCAAAAGTTGCTTTTTCTGTCGCAAGATTTACTGCAACATTTTTTATTCCCTCAATTTTGCTGATTGATTTTTCAACTCTAGCTACACAGCTTGCACAGGTCATTCCTTCAACGGGTGCGCTAATCTTTTCTAAAATAATTTTAGTATTTAAATCTTGATTCATTTGTTCGTAATAACCTGTTTAATTCACAACCTTGTAGCCGGCGTCTTCAATTGCTTTTATTATTACTTCTTCTGCAATTTCTTTTTCATCAAACTCAACTTTAGCTGAACCGATCGCAACTTCAAATTTTATTAGATTGATTTTTGAAAGATTTTTTTGGACAGCAATAACACAATGATTGCAGCTCATTCCATCAACTTTAAATTGTTTTTTCATAAACTTATACCAATATAATTTTCACTTGAATACACACACTCCGAAAATATATTAAAAGTCACGCATTTAATAAATTTTGATGCAATTCGATGAAAATGAATTCCAAAGCGAGGATTCTAACAAAAATGGGCAGCTTTAGCTTGAAGGGATTAATTATGAATTCCTGTAACTAACTATTTTTATTGATTTTACAGCAAAACTTGTTTACTTTAACTTCCTGATTTTTAATACTTTTTAATTAACACATAACTTAAAGGTGAATTGGATGACGAAGGCTGACATTGTTGATAAGGTTGCAGCCGGAACCGGACTCACAAAACTGGAAACCGAAGCTATTATAGAAGGATTCCTGAAAACTGTTATTGAAGCGCTTAAAGAAGGCAAGGGCATCGAGATCAGGGGCTTTGGAAGCTACAGAGTAAAAAAGAAAAATGCACGTCAGGCGAGGAATCCGAAGACCGGCGAATCCGTTTTTGTTCCGGAACATTATGTGCCTACTTTTAAGTTTTCAAAGGACTTTAAAGAGCTTGTTAACGTTGGTATGTTGGAAAAAAATCGGAGATAATTAAACAATGAATTATTGTGCTGAATGTGGATTTAAGATTGAAGGGGAATTTAAATTTTGTCCGAACTGCGGAAGTCAAATTAAATCGAGACAAAGTTCCCCAAATAAAATGGTTGTGGATACCGAGGAATTTATTGTTTGTAAAAACTGCGGTGAGGAAAATCCTGCTACAAATTCAGAGTGCTTCAGTTGTGGAATTCTGTTGAGAGGAAGCAAAAATAGAAAGAATGACTCAGCGATACACGAAGCGAAAAGAAATGATCAAAAAAAGACAGATAAAGCAAATAATTCTGATAGTAAAAAAATAGTAAATGAAGAAAAGGTGCTTGATAATAAAAAAATATTAATTATTTCATCAGCAATTGTTGTGATTTTCATTTTCGCTCTTATAATCTCAGGAGTTTTTGATTCACAGGTTAAGAAGAACGTTGCACAGGTTAATGATCAATCTTCAAGTTTAGGCGTAAACCTTGCCAATATGGAGGAAATTAATAAGCTTGAGGCTGCTCTAACTGCAAACCCTGATGACCTGGAATCAACTATGCACCTTGCACATTTGCAGCAGGATGCAGGACTTTATGAGAAAGCAATTACTAACTATAAAAAGTATTTAGTCAAGAACCCGGATAATGCAGATAATCGTGTTGATATGGCAATCTGTTATTATAATCTCGGTGATAATACAACAGCGATAAGTGAAATGGAAACTGCACTTAAGTATCAGCCGAAGCATCAGATTGCTCATTTAAATCTTGGGATTGTAAATTTAGCAGCCAGGAATGTTGAGGCTTCTAAAGATTGGTTCAGAAAAACTGTGGAATTAGACCCAAACTCAGAAGCAGGAAAACGAGCAACGGAATTATTAAGTTCACATTAATTTAAGTAAATAACTAAAAGGAAAAACGAATGCCTTGCGGAAGAAAAAGAAAACGTCATAAAATGTCAACTCACAAAAGAAAAAAGAGACTGAGAAAGAACCGACATAAAAAGAAATTGAGATAGTAAATTTCTTAAGCTCTTAATCGAAGCTATGGACTTTTATTCGGCCAACTTAGCTCAGCTGGTAGAGCAGCTCATTCGTAATGAGCAGGTCGCCGGTTCGATTCCGGCAGTTGGCTCAGAATTAATTTTAACAGATGATTTAAATTTGATGCTTTTTCACTGCGAAGTGTACATCTCAGGTTCTCCAATATTATCCGTAAATAGGAATTCGTGATTGATTCAAACCAAAAAAAGCCAATCTTATATCTCCAGCGGATGGCTAGGGACTAATCAAGCCATCAAAAAATAAATCCCAGGAAATGGGATTTTTTTAAAATTCTTCTTGACTTTCAGTAAAATTTTCCATTATTTTCGGGGTGCAGTGGGGAAAAGTGGTGAGAAATCCCAAATTATGGAAAACATTTGTTTAAAGGTCAGTTTACATACTCTATAGATTCTAAAAGTAGAATAAGCATTCCGGCAAAGTTACGCAAACACATTTCGCCTGATGCAAACGATACAATAGTGATGACCAAAGGGTTATCAAGCTGCATCGATTTGTACCCTCTCGATGAATGGCAAAAAATTGAAGATAAACTTTTAAAACTGAATCAGTTCCAGCCTGACGATCTTAGATTTATCAGAATGTTCGTCCAATATGCGCACGAAGATATTATGGATTCACAATCAAGGATACTAGTGCCACAAATGCTTATTGACTATGCTAAAATTGAAAAGGAAGTTCTGATAATAGGTGCGCTCAGAAAGATTGAAGTCTGGAATCCAAAAATTTATGATGATTACTTAAAGCAGTCCCCGCTTTCTTATGAAGAGATCGCCGCAAAAGTTATGAATGATTGATGACTCAGGCTCATACACCTGTTTTATTGAATGAGAGTGTTGATTATTTAGTTACAAAAAGAGATGGGGTGTATTTCGAAGGGACTTTGGGATTTGGCGGACACACTTTAGAAATATTTACCAGACTTAATACAAATGGAAACATTGTTTCCACTGATGTTGATCTAAGTGCTTTTAATTATTGCAAGGAAAAATTTAAAGGTGAGGATAGAATTAAACTTTACAACTTTAATTTTTCGCTAATAGATGTAATTGCTAAGATAGAATCGTTGGAGTTCTTTGACGGGATTTTGGCAGATCTTGGAGTTTCTTCTTTTCAACTGGATAACGCCGCAGCAGGTTTTTCTTACAGCATCAACTCAATGCTGGACCTCCGATTAGATAAAAACTTGCGAAAAACTGCTGCGGATTTTATTAACCACGAATCAGAAGAGAAGATTGCAAATGTAATATTCGAGTACGGGGAAGAGAAAAATTCCAGAAAGATCGCACGCCAGATTTCCGAAGCCAGGAAAGTAAAGAGAATTGAAACCACTGATGAACTAAAAAAAATAATTTCATCAGTAACAAATCCAAAATATTTAACGAAGACATTGTCACGTGTTTTTCAGGCTTTGAGGATTTATATAAATGATGAGCTTGGTGCACTAAAGTCGTTTCTTAATAATTCTGTGCCTGTATTAAGAAAGGGAGGCAGATTGGTTGTTATCAGTTACCATTCCCTGGAAGACAGAATAGTAAAAGATTTTTTTAAGTATGAAAGTTTAAGTTGTGTTTGTCCTCCCGATTCACCGATTTGTGCTTGTGGCAAAGTGAAGCGTTTAAATATTATCTCAAAAAAACCGATAACTCCATCGGAAATAGAAATAACAAATAATAGAAGAGCTCGCAGCGCAAAATTAAGAGTCGCAGAAAGAGTATGAAAAAAAGTTCTAAACCATTAATAATTATTATCACCGCTTTACTGGTTTTGATAACAATTGTTGTTCTCATTTCGCAGGGACTCCGCTTGAAATATGAAGAGTTACAAAGACAGCTTGCTCAATTGGAAAATCAAGTGAAGACAGAAAAGACTCAATCCGTTGGATTGCAGGCTAATTATCAAATGCTTACTGCTGAAGATGTAATTAAAAAATATGCAATGAATGAACTTGGTTTAGTGGATACCGGTTCTGATCCGGTCAGAAAAGTAATATTATCCACTGAAGATATTGCCAGACTATCTGAAAGTGTAAGGATCATTAATGAATAATTCACGAGTGCTGCTAATACTGATTATTGTCGTGCTCATTTTTAGTGCACTTGTATATAGGCTGGTTAATCTCCAGGTAGTCAGGAGCGATGAACTTAGTTACTTTGCAAAGAGACAGCAGACAAATACTCAAACTGTCAAGGCGGATCGCGGATTTATTTACGATCGAAATGATGTTCTGCTGGTTTACAATCGAAACGATTACTCATTCTATGTTGATCTTCGAATGCTGCCTGCATCTGAAAAAGACAAACTCGCTAAGATGTTTTCAAAGGTGATGGGGAAGAGTAAACTCTATTATTCAAAAATGCTTAAAGCCAGTGGAAAGACAATTTGTCTTGAGAAAAAAGTTCCCTTTGAAAAATCATTAGATCTTTTCGAATACAAAAATCCTGCTTTCTTTTATGTTGAAGAACCAGTAAGTGTATTTCATTATGGCTCACTGGCTTCTCATATTCTTGGATACGTTGATAATGATTATAAAGGTGTAAACGGTATTTCAAAAAGCTTTGATGATGCGCTGAGAGGCAAAGATGGTTTTAGAATGGTTGAACGAAATGCTATGGGTGATATTATATCTATTTCAGAGAAACAGACCAGACCCTCTGTACCAGGCGATGATGTTTATCTAACAATTGATAAACGATATCAGGCAATTGTTGAAGAAGAGCTGAAGCAAAGTTTAAAATTAACTTCGGGTGAATCTGCTACCTGCATAATTATGAATCCAAATTCAGGTGAAATTCTCGCAATGGCAAACATCAGCGATTACGATCCGAATCTTTTTTGGAAATACGGTGACTATGAAAGAAAAAATCGTGCTATAACTGATTCATATGAGCCGGGTTCTACATTCAAAGCAATTACGTTTGCTGCACTCCTTGAGGATAAAACTTGTAATGAATCTGAACGTATTAATGTTGAGAACGGCGTTTATAAGTTCAGGAATAACTACATCAGGGATACGCATAAATTTGAATCATTGACTATCAGAGAAATTATTGAAGAATCAAGTAACATAGGTACAGCAAAGTTAATTCAGCGAATGAGCGATGAAAAATTTTATCAGTATGTAAGAAGCTTTGGTTTTGGAACTTTTACTTCTATCTCATTACCCGGCGAGGTTACCGGAAAACTTGTTGATCTTGATAAGTGGACAAAACAGACAAAAACTTATATGTCATTCGGCTATAGTATTTCTGCTACTCCCCTTCAGCTTACGAATGCTTTTTGTGCAGTAGTCAATGGCGGAATACTTTATCAACCGCAAATAGTAAAAAGACAGGTTGATAAAAATGGAAATACTGTCAGAGAATATTCTCCGGTGGAAGTTAGAAGAGTCATATCGGAAAAGACTTCTGAAAGAATGCGAAGTTTGTTACTGGGAGCTGTACAAAAGGGAACAGGTAAGCAGGCAAAAATTGAATCTCTTTCAATTGGAGGCAAGACAGGCACATCGAAAATTATTGTGGATGGTAAATATTCAAATAGCCAGTACTATTCATCTTTTATCGGATTCTATCCTGCTGAGAATCCTACTATAGTTTGTTATGTGTTGATCCATAAACCTAAGGGACATTATTACGGCGGTCTGGTTTCAGCACCGGTGTTTAAGAATATTCTCACAAAAATTTATGAACTCGAAAAAGGAAAATATGATCAGCATAAACCGAACACTGATATAAAAATTGCTGAGAATAAAAACCGGAGTTCCAATTATGAGTTTGTTCATAATGAATCAAAACACTCTAACGAATTAAATGAAAGCCATAATGTCTTTGCATCTGATAATAACCAGAATTTAATGCCGGATCTTAGAGGTAAAACTATTAAAGAAGCATTATCGGTTTTGAATGGTTTAGGAATTAAGTGGAGTATCTCAGGGTCAGGAGTTGTTGCAGAGCAAAGTATTCCACCCGGGCAAACAATAAATAAAAGAAAGACCTGCATTCTAACCTGTTCGCAAATAAGCTCAAGCGGGGCGAGGGTTTATTAATGCTGCTTAGTGAATTGTTAAATAAAATTAAAGTAATTCAGGTTGTAGGAAATCCGCCTGCATGTGAAGTATCCGGTGTTGAATATGACTCAAGGAAAGTTGCAGAAGGTTCCGTCTTTGTTGCAATGAAAGGATTTAATACTGATGGTCATCTTTACATTCAGGATGCACTTAATAAAAAAGCAGTTGCAATTGTTGTAGAAAATAGTGAGTCAATACCTGATTCGCTTGTAAGTCATTTCAAGGCTGTTAAAATTGTTGTAAATGACAGCCGCCAAGCTCTTGCTGAAATTTCTAATGCATTTTTTGATGAGCCATCAAAAAAACTAAGACTGATTGGAATCACCGGCACGAATGGCAAAACAACTACATCATACTTTTTGAAAAATATTTTCGAGACATCAGGATACAAAGTTGGATTAATGGGAACGATTTCAAATTATATCGGCAATGAAAAAATTGATTCAAAGTTAACGACACCTGAATCGAATGATCTGAATAAAATGTTGAACCAGATGCATATTGCCGGATGTGATTATGCGGTTATGGAAGTTTCATCTCATTCACTCGCATTGAAGAGAGTTCACGGTTTGCACTTTTCGTTTGCAGTCTTTACAAATATAACTCCAGAGCATCTCGATTTTCACCGTGATTTTGAAAATTATGTTAAAGCCAAAAAAATATTATTTGATGAATTGCCCCTCTCATCCTCCGCAATATATAATAGTGATGAGCTGCATAGTATTGATGTAATTAGAGATTGTCGCAGCCTGAAGTATTCATTTGGAACAAAGAACGATTCACAGTTCAGAATTTCTGACATTAAATGTGATCTCTCCGGTACCTCTTTCAAAATAAACTATGAAAATAAAGTTTACGAATTGCAAACTTCGTTAGTTGGAGATTTCAATGCGTACAATGCTGCAGGAGCCTTTGCAACAGCCAAATTATCAGGATTAAAAGATGAAGTAATCGCTGAAGGTATTTCAACCACACCTCAGGTTCCCGGCAGATTTGAAATTTTATCAAATGGTACGAGAAAAGTTGTAATTGATTATTCACACACTCCTGATAGTCTTGAAAAAACTTTGATGGTAATTAGAAACATAACAGACAATAAAAATCCTGTTTGTACAGTTTTTGGATGCGGAGGAAACAGGGATAAACTTAAACGTCCGGTGATGGGAAAGATAGCTACCGAATTAAGTGATCAGGTGATTGTGACTTCTGACAATCCAAGGAATGAAAATCCCTCAGCAATTATTGAAGAAATAAGATCAGGTATCACGAAAGATAATTACCAGGTAATTGAAGACAGAGAAGCTGCAATCGAAGAAGCAATTAAGAAGAGCGGAAAATATTCTGTGATTCTTATAGCTGGAAAAGGTCACGAAGATTATCAGGAAATCGGTGGAGTCAGACATCATTTCTCTGATAAAGAAGTAGCAAAAAAAGTTCTTGGAATTTGAAAAAGGTTCATCTGAACATAGAAGATATTTTTAATCTTCCCGGTTCAGAAATTTTCGAACCTGATAAATTGAAAAACATAGATTATGTATCAATTGATTCAAGAAAGATTAAGCCGAAGACTTTGTTCATAGCATTAAAAGGAGAACGATTCGATGGACACAATTTTGCTAAGGATGCAATTAAGAATGGAGCAGCAGCGATAGTTATTAATAAAAAAAGATTAAATCAGTTTAATGATGCTAAAGTTCCGATAGTAACTGTTAAAGACACTAAGCTCGCGTTGGGAGATATTGCCAGGATCTGGAGAAAAAAAATAGAAGCAAAGATTATTGGAATCACTGGAAGTTCGGGTAAAACAACAGTAAAAGATATGCTTGCACAACTGCTGTCTGAAAAATATAAAGTGAACAAAACCGAAGCAAATAATAATAACCATATTGGCGTGCCGATAACGATTTTAAATACTAACGAAACTCATCAGGTTTTAGTTGCAGAGCTTGGAACGAATCACTTTGGTGAAATACCGTACACAGCAAGCATTATTTCACCAGATTATAGTTTGATTACGAACATCGGCGATTCGCATCTCGAATTTTTAAAAACAAGGAATGGTGTCTGGAAAGAAAAATCTTTTTTGTTTGAAGAAACGATCCGAAATGGCGGTAAAATATTTCTCAATTATGATGATCCGATAATTAAAGAAAAGCATTCAAGAGGAGGAAAGCTGATTAGTTACGGTTTCTCAGGAAGAGTTGATGTTCGAGGTAAAATTAATTCTTACACAGACGATGGCAAACCTGTAGTCAGTATAGAATATAAAAGGAAGAATTATGAGCTTACTCTTCCAATTTATGGGGAACAGAGTGCAAAAAATTTTCTTGCTGCTTGCGCTGTTGCTTTGGAATTAGGTATGAGCATTGAGCAAATAAAAAACGCTCTTAGCAATTTAAAAGCTCCGGCAGGAAGACTCGATGTTCAGCGATATAAAAATTTTATTTTGATTGATGATGCATATAATGCAAATCCAGATTCAGCCAAAGCAGCGATTGAACTTGTAGGCAGAATAAAATCATTCAAGAGAAAAATTCTTTTCTTTGGAGATATGCTTGAGCTTGGAGATCGTAGTGTAAAACTCCACCAGGGACTGAAAGATGCAATTATAAATTCGAGAATTGATGAAGTCTACACAATTGGTTTCAGGATGAAATATCTTCACGAAAGGTTGGATCGAACAAAATTAATCGCGAAGCATTTCACTAAAAGAGATGCTTTGAAGAGTCATATAAAGAATCTGAACTTCGATGATTCCGTTATACTTGTAAAAGGTTCAAGAGGAATGAGAATGGAAGAGTTTGTTTCAGAAATAAAAAATAAATCTATAAGCTGATGCTTTACTATTTATTTGATTATATAAATAAGATCTATTCACCGCCGGGATTTGATATCTTCAGGTTCCTGACTTTCAGGTCGGCGTTAGCTGCAATTACCGGTTTGTTCCTGGCATTTTACTTAGGTCCGAAGATAATTCGTGCATTGCAGAAAAATCAAATTGGTGAAGCAAAAAAAGTAGATGCACCGCAAACGCATTGGTCAAAAGCAGGAACACCAACAATGGGCGGATTGATAATAATTTTTTCAGCAGTGGTTCCTGTGTTGTTGTGGGGCGATTTAACCAGCATCTACATTATTTTAATTCTTGGCGGAACTGTTTGGTTGAGTCTTGTTGGATTTTTAGATGATTATCTCAAAGTTGTCAAAAAATTACCCAAAGGTTTGATAGGTAAGTATAAGCTTCTCGGTCAGTTTATAATCGGTTTAGTTGTGGGTTCGGTAATTTATTTTTCACCCGAGTTTTCAAACTATAACTCATTAACCACTGTGCCGTTTCTTAAAAATGTGAATCTCGATCTTTCAATCTTTTATATACCAGTGGTGATATTCATAATTACTGCCACATCAAATGCTGTGAACTTGACAGATGGTTTAGACGGACTTGCGATTGGAGTTATCGCGA
>DATIJX010000073.1:0-5670 GCA_035478175.1 Ignavibacteriaceae bacterium | reverse complement strand
TTGCATTTTCAACTACGTGGTTGTTCGTGATTATATAGCCATCTGCTGAAATGATAATACCACTGCCGGAGCCTCTTTGCTCTTTGGGCATATCTTTAAATGGGAAAAAGAACCAATCTTTATGCGGATTTTCTCTTTCAGACACAACACCAATCTGAACAATTGCCGGAGTTACTTTTTCCGCTACTTCTATGAACGCCTGGCTAAAAGAGGATGCATCCGCATCAAGTTTAACAGGAGGTTCCTTAGCTCCTAAATTCAAGTCTGCCAATCCCGGCCTTACCAATCCAAATCCGGAAACAAGTATCGCTCCAAAAACAATTCCTATTAACAATAATGAAAGTGCACCAATTATTCCTTTGATCTTCATGTTATTACTCCAATAAATTTATTTTCGAACTGTGTTTTTCCTGATTTAATTCAGGCTAGTAACAAATAAACCCTGTTACCTCTAATTAAAAAGTTTTAATGAACTAATTCCCTTAAAATCCGGCACGTGGTATTTCAAATGATTTTCCATAAAAGTTATCGCTTTTCGAAGTATTAGATTACTAAAAGTACCTGCCGATTCATTGTTTTTTAGACAATTAAGATACCTTAAAAGTTCCAAATTAATATCATAATTATCAACCACTGTTTTTTTGCATTCACCGCATATCAATCCCTTTTCAAAATTATAATGAAGGTCATCATCAAATTTTTCAGTCCCGCAGATGGCACAGGAATCAATCTGGATTTCATAGCCTGTTTCTTTGAGGAGAAATATGAAGAAACGTCCAAAAGTAATTTCCGGTTTTTCATCTCCTGAATTTAATATTGAGAGAATCTTTACGATACCTTTAAATATTCTCTTGTTTACTTCGCGATCGGCAAGAAGATTTTTGACAAGTTCAGCTACTGCATAAGCATATCCCAACTTATTCAAATCGTTTTTCATCGAAGGGTAATGTTCGATAATATCGGCTCCTGATAATAACTGTATTTCACGGGATTCTTTTTTGTAAAGAACAACCGATAAATAATTTAGCGGATCAACTATTTTACCACATTTTGATTTTGGTGAACGGCCACCTTTTACTATTACACTGATTTTTCCTAAATCTTCTGTGAACAAAGAAGCTATGCTGCTGGTATCACCGTAGTTCATTTTACTTAGAACTATGGCTTCAGTTTTTACTATTTCGCTCATCGGATAAAATTATAAGGAAAGGTAAATAGACCTTCTTCGGTAATTATTCCGGAAATTAAATGTGCAGGAGTTACATCAAACGCTGGTGTAAAGGCATTGTAATTCGCTGGAGAGATAAGTGTCTCTCCAATGAAAAAAATCTCTTTACTATTTCTATATTCAATTACAATTTCTTCCCCGATCGCAATTGTTCTGTCTATTGTGGTTGAAGGTGCTGCAATGTAAAAAGGAATGTTATGATAATTTGCCAGTATCGCTAAATTATAAGTTCCAATCTTATTTGCTGAGTCACCGTTCAATGCAATTCTATCAGCTCCGGTAATTACCAGATCAACCTTACCCTGCTTCATCAGCTCAGCAGCAGACGAATCTGTCTGCAAGGTGAAAGGGATACCATTTTTTTCAAGTTCAAATGCTGTTAAACGCAAACCTTGAAGAAGTGGTCTTGTCTCATCAGCGTAAACATGATTTACCAAACCGTTTTCGAAAGCTGTTTTAATTATGCCAAATGCTGTTCCAATTCCACCCGTTGCAAGTTTTCCTGTATTACAATGAGTTAGAACATTTGACTTCAGCTTAAAAAGAGCTAAACCATTCCTGCCTATCTTTACACAATATTCTTCATCCTTTTTATGTATCTCTTTTGCTTTTGAAATAAGAACGTCATAAGCATTCTTTTTATCTTTTAATTTTTCAAATTCATTCTTCAACTCATCAAGTGCTTGAAATAAATTTACTGCGGTCGGTCTTGTTTGAGCAAGTCTATTATAAGCTGAATAAAATATTTTCTCAGGATCTGATTTGTTATTCTTTATTGAAAGAGCTAAAGCATAAGCAGCAGCTATTCCTATAAGTGGTGCACCTCTGATTTCTAATCGTTCTATCGCTTCAGCAATTCGTTCATAATTATCTGTTGTGATATAAACTTCTTCCAGAGGAAGTTTTGTCTGATCGAGAAATATCAGCTTTTCATTCTCTAGTTTTACTGAGAAATAATCAGTCTGTTTCATTGAAGCTGGATATTTTTCTAAACTCTCTGAATCTATCCTGGATTTGCAAGTAGGATAAATCTTCTAAACCTTTTGTGCTGAATTTTTCTACGCAGAATGAAGCCATAGTACTTCCATAAATCACTGCACGTTTAATATTTTCAGGACTAAGTTCTCTTGTTTGATGAAGGTAACCTATAAAACCTCCTGCAAAAGAATCACCAGCACCTGTGGGATCAAAAATTATTTCCATAGGATAAGCAGGAGCAGAAAAAATGGTATCCTGTGTAAAAAGCATCGCACCGTGCTCACCTTTTTTTATGATTAGAATTTCCGGACCCATTTGACGAATCAGTTTAGCAGCTTTAATCAGGTTTGGCTCTTCGGTAAGCATTCTTGCTTCAGAATCGTTAAGAATAAAAACGTGAACTCTCTTTAGTAGCTTCAGCAAATCTGGTTTCATTAAGTTTATCCACAAGTTCATCGTATCACACACTATAAATTGAGGATCAGATACTTGTTTCAAAACCCGCAATTGCAGAATTGGATCAATGTTGCCAAGGCAAATGTATCTTGACTTTTTATATCGCTCAGGAAGAACAGGATTAAAATTCTCAAACGCGTTCAACTCAGTAAAAAGAGTGTCACGGACGTTCAAGTCGTAATGATACTTTCCTCCCCATCGAAAAGTTTTTTCTCCTTTAATTATCTGTAATCCTTCTAAATCAACATTGTGTCGCTCCAACATTTCAGTGTATTGTTTGGGGAAATCATCGCCAACAACGCCAACTAATTCAACAGGAGCGGAAAAATAGCTCGCAGCAAGTGAAATATAAGTAGCAGAGCCGCCAAGTGCGTCATCAACTTTATCAAATGGGGTTTCAACCGAATCTAATGCAACTGATCCAACAACTAGTAAACTCAAGATAGTCCTTAATTATTTTATGGAATGATTCGAAAATTAATCAATTGATGTTTTAATACATAATTGAAGATGCTGTGTTGAGAATGATGTTATTCCGGCGGAAGTATTCGTAGGGACACAATACATTGTGTCCCTACTTATAAATAAATTTCTTACTTCAAAAGTATCATCTTCTTCGAACTAATGAACTTTTCTGCTACAAGTTTATAGATATAAACTCCGCTGGCTAGATTAGTAGCATCGAACTTAACTTCATACCTGCCGGCTAGCTGTTTTGTGTTTACAAGTTCTTTTACTTTTCTTCCGAGTATATCGTAAATAATTAATGAAACAGCACTTGTGGTTGGGAGATCATACTTAATCACTGTTGCTGGATTGAACGGGTTAGGATAGTTTTGAAAAAGAACTGTTGCACTTGGAATTATTTCTTCTTCTCTTACATTTATATTAGTAATAATCTCGCCTAAATTACCATATTTACTTACTTGCTGCGCTACAATCGTGAATTCATTTATAGTTCCTCCAATTATAAATCCACTCCTACCGTCCGTTGTAAAACTTTGGGAAGAAATAGCAGGATGACCTACAAGTACACCCTGTTCGTCCCAAATTTTATTTCCCAAAGTATCATACACTTGTGCTAATGTGCTATCGGGCAAGCTCGGATGATTCCAATAGATAAAAATTGTTCTAGATAAATCAGATTGAACAATGGAATTTAAACTTGATTGTCTATTCATAAATGCAATACTACCATTAACGAAGAGAATAGATCCATCTAATCTTAAAGTTTGAAATTGTGCAACTTGATCTACTCCTTCTTTTCTACCACTCCATCCAAAGTAAAAATAATTGCCAATATTTTGAATTCTCAGCTGAGTGTTAGTATGCAAACTATCTGCAATCTCAACATAAGGTTCCTGCCAGAGATTGTTTCCGAGCAAGTCTTTTCTGTGCGATACAAGTTTTCTGTTATATATATTGCCTATAAAGCCGCTTACTACTACTCCTCCATCCGGGTCCGGCACAGGCTGCCCAAGTATCGTGCTGCTGAACTGATTTAGTATTTCCCCGTTTTGATTTATCCTGTATATAATTGTTCCAGCCTGTAAATAATAATTACCATCTGCTGCTTTTATAACTATTGGCTGTGAATTTGATCCGCCGGTGTTTAGTGTTATTCCATTATCTCCCCAAAGTCTGTTTCCATCCCGGTCAATTCTGTTTATAAAATATAAATAATTTACATTCTGCCAGGCGATCACACACCCACCGTTTCCATCTGTAACTAAATGATGATCACCCTGGTTTATATTCTCAAGTGTAACTCTAATCCCTATCTGTCCCCATAAAAAATTACCGCTGCTGTCAACTCTCTGTACCCTTACTCTCTGTGTCCAGTTTGGCAAGTTCTCGTAACGATCAATGTAACTTATTATTACTCCTCCTTCTCCATCCTCGATTATTTTTGCCCGGTATTGCTGTGGAGATTCGCCAAGTATTTGCTTTAATGTTCCCCAGGGTTTATAACCGTATTTATCCAATCTTTCAAGAGCAAGCTTTCGCGGGTAATAGATATTTTCATAATCGTAGGTAATGTAACAACCGCCGGCACTATCGCTGCAAATGTGTGGGTCTAATCCGTAACCAACTATTAAATTATTGTTTGGGTCGGTTGACCATTGTGCACGTAGTGTAAGTGAAGATAAAAAAATCAAAATAAAAAAATATAAAACTTTCATAGCGATGCCTTTAAACAGCGGGTTAATTGAGGTTGTATGGTTCGTTCTTCTTGTTGGGTGCAGTTCAAGGGAAATATTGGTAAAGCAAGCAAAAGTGAGAAGAGAAAATTAACTTTCAGGGATTTTCTATAAAGCATATAATTACCCTTAAAAATTGTTATTAGAAACTTAAGTAATTATTATGAGAAAGGCGAGAGGAATATTTAACAGATTTGTCTAAAAATAGATTTCTGTAATTCACTCAATTTTATTTCAACAAAATGAAAAAAGCTTTTCTCATTAAGGAAATAATCTTCAATTATTTGAACAGCCTTCCTCTGACCTTGCCAAGCAAGCAGCTTTTGTGCTGTGGATTTATCAACCCATTGATACTCGGTATGTTCATCGCTGAGTTTTACCTTGTCAGTTTCAACTCTTGCAGCAAATACTGGGAGAAGACAAATGTATTCGTATTTGGGTTCGTAAAAAGAGTTGACAGTAGGCGCAACCCAAAGTTGAACCGGAACTAATCCGGTTTCTTCTTTAATTTCTCTCATTGCTGTTTGATACGCTTTTTCTCCGAGTTTAATTTTTCCAGTTACCATTTGCCATAAGCCCGGATACGGCTGACCTTCTGATCTTTTCAGCATCAGAAATTCAATTCCATTTCCAGACTCTTTGAAAATGTGTGCTTCAATCATCGTCGATACAATGTTCATTCTAAATATTCCTTTATAAAAATTTCACTTAATTAATTTTGATATCTCATCAACAAAAGCATGGTTGCATGGTTGCATGGATGCATTAATGCATGGTTTTAGTTACTCTAACTATATTATTTATTTC
>DATIJX010000072.1:0-87403 GCA_035478175.1 Ignavibacteriaceae bacterium | reverse complement strand
CGATATTTCTATTATCATAGTGAAAGTGATTTTGAAAAAATACGTGAGGCTATGAAAAACTTTAAGCAAAGTTATTTCCCAGACAATCACGGAACAGGTTTAAGTATTATTAGCTGGATGAATAGAAAGATATATAGCTGGATGCTTTAAATGTTAATAAAACTTTATATTTGTTGGAGGTCTAAATGAAAATAATAACAATTCTTTTATCTAACATTTGTCTCATCGCCTTTGTTTCCTGTGACTTGTTAAATCCTGATTCAAATCAAAATTTTTCTATAACTACGGAAAGAAATTCATATACAGTTCAGGATAAATTCACAGCAAAAGTACTTTTTGAAAATAATCTCAACAGCAGTGTAAGTTTACAATATTCAGGCTGCGATATGCCAAATTTTATACTTGAAAAGCTGGTTGAAAACGAATGGATTACTGCCGATGCGCCGCTATGCATAGCAATTGTAATACCTCCCAGAGAAATCAAATCTGGAAGAATATTTGTAGCATCAGTCAAATTATTATATCTGAGTGAAACTAATAAATCCGGCACTTACAGATTTTCTTTCGATATAAGACAGAAGGCTTACGGAAAATCCATTGATTCGGCTTACTTGTATTCTAATAGTTTTACTATATCAAGAGAATGAAAGTAAGGTTTGGTTAAACCTATTTATAATTTGTAGATAAATTTTAATAATTATCCAACTGCTGCTATGAAAAAATTCCTTTTTACTTTTTTCTTTTTTCTTTCATCTTTCACTTCCGCACAAAGCCAATTCCAGCAATTCATCGGTCACGTTAAATCTCTTGGGGATCCAGTTGCAAAGCAGGCGGCTGTTGACAGCTTTATGACTTATGCAAGAACAATTGGAATTCCTTTTATTGAAGATTCAACTGCAAATTTTATTTATCTGGGTAATCCAAATTCGGTATCTGTTCCCGGTGATTTTAATGGATGGAATATGAATGTCTGGCCTATGACAAAACTTAGTCAAACAAATTTCTGGTACAGATCAGAAAACTTTGAGATGGATGCAAGACTTGATTATAAATTTGTTATAAATGGCAGCAATTGGATTCTTGATCCTGAAAACCCAAATACCTGTCAGGGAGGATTTGGACCGAACTCAGAACTTTCAATGCCGCTTTATGTTCAGCCGTGGGAAATATATTACAATCCTAACATTGCTCACGGAACAGTTGTAGCAAAAACAATTTTCAGCACAAATGTTGGAACGAATTATCAGTTAAATATTTATTTACCACCCGGATATGATTCATTATCTGCAACGACTTATCCGACAGTTTATTTTCAGGACGGTTCAGAATATATAAGTTTAGGCAAAGCAGTAAATGTTATTGATAATCTTCTCGACAGCTTAAAAATTCAATCTGTGATTGCAGTATTCGTAAAACCAAATAACAGATATGAAGAATATGCCGGTTCACTGCGAAATCAGTACAGATTATTTTTTGTGAACGAGCTTGTTCCTTACATAGATGCAAATTATAAAACTAAAGCTGACCCAAAAGAAAGATTAGTTCTCGGCGATTCATTCGGAGGAAATATTTCTGCACTCATCAGCTACAATCATCCGGAAGTGTTTGGTTTATGCGGACTTCATTCGGCGGCTTTCTGGCCGAATGGATATGAAGCATACAATCTCATAGTTAATGGTTCTGTTAAAGATATTAAATGGAGTTCAATCTGGGGAACTTATGAAAGTCTTTTTACAAATATGAGAGATTTCAGAGATTACCTGCTCGGCGCAAACTATGAACTCGATTGGCTCGAGAGACCTGAAGGTCACAGCTGGGGTTTGTGGCGTGCAACAATAGACAATATGCTAATTTATTTTTTCCCCGGAAGTTCAAGCAGTGTAATTTCTGAAGGTAATCCTCCGGAAGGATTTATACTTTACCAGAATTACCCGAATCCGTTTAATCCATCAACAAAAATAAAATTTATCGTACCAATTGTAGAGACGCATCGCGATGTGTCTCTACCGGTAACATTAAAAGTTTATGATCTTTTAGGTAACGAAGTAGCAACATTGGTTGATGAAGAATCCGCCACAGGCGGAGCTGGCGAGTATGAAGTTGAATTTAATGCATCATCCGGTATCCGGGAACTGGTATCCGGAATCTACTTCTATCAATTAAAAGCTGGTAACTTTGTTCAAACTAAAAAGATGCTACTTTTAAAGTAGATGTCACACTTTAAGTCAGTAAAATTCTTAACATTTATTTTATTTACTTACATCTTTTTTCTTTGTATTTTGCCACTGTGTTTATAAACCACTCGGATAATTAAAAAGACTTTTTTTACTCTTACTTACTAAATGAAATTTCAATACCGGATATTATTTCTATCCTTGTTTCTGTGTGCCTTTACCTTCAATCAAGGCGATGAAGACAGAAGATTCCCCAAAATTTTAGATGATGATAACAGCAAATACAGCAATGTTGGCAATATTGGAATTACAGTTTCGAACTTCGGGACTTACGGTCATGGTTTTGTTCTCTGGCCTGAGCAGCCAAGCTGTGAATTTCCACTTGGAAGCGGAATAGAACATCTTTTTGATGGCGGTATCTGGATAGGTGGATACCAAACCGATAACCTGCAAGGCGGTAATAGAGTTGGTCCTTTCGTTACAACTGGTGCCATAGATGTTTCCTCAGTCTCAACGAGAGGTGGCGGCTTTGAATTTACTAATGCTGCAGGCAGCAAGGTAAAAGAAAGATCTTCATTATTTGATTCGAGAGTTTTTAGTCCATTAGCAATTTCTCACCAGGATTTCCTGATGGATTATACCGATACTAATACAGTATTGCTTAATGGCGAACCTATTCTCGATCATATACCGCTTGGAGTTACAGTAAGACAGGAAACTTATGCCTGGAATTATCCTTTCGCAAACTTTTTTGTCATTTTTAATTACTGGATTAAAAACGTTTCAGGTAAATACATTGATAGTGTATTTGTGGGATTATGGACAGATACTGTTGTACGAAATACAATTGTTACAGGAAGACCATCCGGAAGCGCATTTTACAATAAGGGGGGGAATGGTTATAACGATTCGATTAAAATTGCTTACGAGTTCGATGCGGCAGGGGACATAGGTTTTACTGACAGTTACATTGGTATTCTTTATTTAGGAGCGGAACCAAAACTAAAAGAGAAATTTATCTACCAGGTTGGTGGCGTAACAGATACGCTGCCAACTATTGCGTTTACTTCGTGGCAGTTCAGAAATACAAGCGATCCAAACTTTTTTGCCCCACAGGATGATAACGAGCGTTATCAAAAAATGCACGGCTATTTCGGAGGAAGCAATTGGTGGAAGAATGGAATTAATCCGGAGAGTCTTAGACCACCATCCAACAGATCAGTTTTTTTATCAAATGGACCGTTTAGATATATACCTGCCGGTGATTCAATTAATGTGGTTTTTGCAATTGTTTGTGCCAAAAAATTTGGAAGCGATCCTCCTAATCTTGATACAGAAGAACAGAAAACAAATCTCTACTCAAATGCAGACTGGGCATTGCGAGCATACCACGGAGAAGATAGAAACCGCAACGGTATTTTGGATCCGGGCGAAGACCTTGATGGTGATGGGAAAATAACAAGATATATTCTTCCTGCTCCTCCAATAACTCCTAAAGTTAGAGTTGTTCCTGATAATCAAAAAGCAACAGTTTATTGGGATAGAAGAGCAGAATCTTCTGTTGATCCAATTTCAGGTAAGGAAGATTTTGAAGGATATAAAATTTACAGAACGCAGTCAGGGTTTGATTTAGCTCAGCAGCAGGACATAACAAAAGCCCTGGTTGTTGCTGCATCATTTGACAGCGCTGGAAATAATATTGAATTTGATACCGGTTTTGAATTTGTGAGACTCTCAACACCTAAAACTTTTCCTGGAGATACAACGGAATATTACTACAAATTTGATTTTGATAATTTGTTAAACGGCTGGCAATATCTTTTTACGGTTACAGCTTTCGATAAAGGTGATCCTGAAAATGATCTTGATATTCTGGAATCGAGTCCATTAGTAAATTTTGAAAGAATAATACCCGGAACACCGCCTACTGACGATCCTGAAATACAAATCGGAGTTTATCCAAATCCATATTATGGATCTGCAATCTGGGATGGCTCATCAGAAAGACTAAGAAAAATTTATTTCTTTAATCTGCCCGAGGATTGTGAAATTACAATTTACACACTCGCAGGTGACGTAATAAAAAGAATTCAACACACTAGTCAAAGTAACAGCTCAGAAATAAGATGGTTTGAGACTTATGCTTCTGACAAAAAACAAAAATTTGCAGGCGGAGAGCATGCCTGGGATCTTCTTACTGATAATGAACAGGCAATTGCAACCGGGCTTTATCTTTTTACTGTTAAAAACAATAATAACGGCGAAATAAAAACAGGTAAGTTCTTAGTTGTTAAGTAGATTTAAAAGATATGCCAGATTTTTTTAAATCTGGTATATCTCTTATTTAAAAAAGAAAATTTTTAGTCATAAAATAATCGGAGGAATCCTAATGAAAAATCTATTAACCGTTTTTTTCACTTTGATGCTTAGCATCAGCTTATTTGCGCAACAGTATCCTGAAATTACAATTAAGGATATTCAATATCAGCCAGATATTCTTACCACTGGTGATCAGCCTTCTCCTTACAACGGAGATACAGTTACAGTTACAGGTGTAGTTATGGTTGCGCCTTATAAATATGCAAATCCTGACAGTGGAGTTATACTAATAGCCGGTGAACCAGCATTATTTCTTCAAGATACTACTGACACAGATTGGGGAGGCATTTTAGTCCGGCATCCAAATTCAACAAGTACATTTGATATTCTGGATACGGGAATGGTAATTAAAGTTACCGGCTGGGTTGATGAGTTTAATGTAACGACACAGCTAAATGCAATTAACTTTGAAGCTTCCGGTGTACTTGGAATTATGGATAGACCAGAACCTGTAGTTATCACACTTGACTCACTTGCCAACCTTGGTTCTTTTGAAGGAAAACTTCTTGCAGAAAGATGGGAAGGAGTTCTTGTTGAAGTGAGAAATGTAACTGCTGTAAGTGAAACTCCTGCACCAATTGGGCAGGGATTCTTTTATGTCTATGATCAGAATAATACGAGAGTTTATGTTGGTAACCAATCTTCTTATTACAGAAATAATTTAACAAGGCCTCCAACAGGTTCAACTTTAGAATATGTAAGAGGATATATTCAGAACAGAACAAATGTCGGTGGTAATCAGTACATCAATATCATAATGCCGGCATATCCAGACGACGTAAATATTTTAACCTTTGCTCCAACGATATCAACTGTTACAAGAAATCCTGTGGAAGTTGGATATGGCGTACCTGTTACAGTGTCAGCACAGATATCAGATCAGGATGGTACAATTTCTTCAGCACAACTATTTTATCGAAAGAATTTAGGAAGTAATATTGAGTTACCAATGAATAACACTACTGGTAATACGTGGCAGGCAATTATTCCCGGTCAACCTGATTCCAGCATTGTTGACTTTTTTGTCAGGGCTACAGATAATGACAATAACGTTTCGATCTTTCCGTCAGATACAACAAAAAGTCGTTTCTTTTACCTTGTTTTGAACAGACCACTTACAATTCAGGATGTTCAGTATAGTCCTTTCGGTGGTGGTTTTGGCGGATATAATGGTTATGCAGTAACTGTGAGTGGTATTGTAACAGCAGATACTTCTGACATAAATGGAAATGAAACAGGAACAATTTCAGGACCGCAGGTTTATATTCAAAATGGAACCGGACCATGGAGCGGAATTAAAATTGCAGGAACCGAAACTTTAACTTTGAATAGAGGTGATAATGTAACGGTTACAGGAACAGTTAGAGAAGATTTTAGTATGACTGAAATCTTCGGGATAAATAGTCCAGCTAATATCACCGTAAACTCAACTGGAAATCCTGTGCCTCCTGCTCAATTACTTTCAACAGCAACGATTGATTTATTAGCAGGTGGAACTGTGCAGGCTGAACAATGGGAAGGTGTCTTAATAAAATATGAAAATATTACTGTTACTGATGAGAATGCAGATGGTAATGTAGGCCCTCATTCACCACCAACTAATAATAATTTTGGTGATATACTTGTCGCTGATGCAAGCAGCTCTAATGCAAGAATTGCATTACAGTATGGAAACCATATTTATCATAATTTCTGGAATGCCGGTCAGGATACTGTTCCAATTTATCTTAAAGCCGGTTCAACAATAGGTTCAGTTACAGGAGTATTGTGGTTTGGTTTCAGTAATTACAAATTATTCCCAAGAAAAGATGATGATTTTTCGGGAGTATCTGATATTGAAGAAAGTTATTCAGCAATACCGGATAACTACAGTTTATCACAAAACTATCCGAACCCTTTTAATCCTTCAACAAAAATTGAATATACTCTTCCTGCTGAAGGAAATGTTACACTTAAAATATATAATATGCTCGGGCAGGAAGTAAAAACTTTGATCAATAATGAATTGATAAGTGCCGGACGTCATTCAATCAACTTTAACGCAGGTAATTTGGCATCTGGAATTTATATCTATCGGCTTCAGGTCGGTGATTTTTCAAGTAATAAAAAAATGATTTTACTCAAGTAATTCGCTAGCAAAGTGAGACTCACCTCAAAGGTGAGTCTCACTAAATGATGAAATGAAAACACTTTTAATAATTATTGCAGCTTTATCGTTACTGATTTCTTCGTGTAAGAATGATCCGGTGAGTAATCCTGTTGGCAATAAAGCGCCAAAGACAGGATTATTTCTCTATCCTGATTCAAGCATTGTAAAACAACCCAGCAGACTGCGCGTACATTGGTGGGGAGATGATCGCGATGGTACTGTTATTGGCTTCTATATTCAATGGGAAGGAATTGACAGTAACTGGGGCTTTACAACTTCTAACGACAGCATATTTTCTCTGCCAATTGGTTCATCTGACACCCTATACACATTTAAAGTTGCTGCCGTCGATGCTGAAGGTAATGGAATCTATGACAATGAAATAATCAGGAACGGAATATCTTTTGGACCCGAGCCATTCATCGATGCAAATCAAAATGGAATTTATGATGCTGGTGAATTTTATTATGATATTGGACTGATAGATCCTGAGCCAGCAAGTTTGGTCTTTCCAATAAAAAATTCCGCTCCTGTAGTTGAATGGACATCACTTTCGTTTGTTCCTGATACTTCT
The DNA here is from genome assembly GCA_035478175.1 of Ignavibacteriaceae bacterium. Classification (GTDB taxonomy): domain Bacteria; phylum Bacteroidota; class Ignavibacteria; order Ignavibacteriales; family Ignavibacteriaceae; genus IGN2. The sequence continues at coordinate 80,127 of DATIJX010000072.1, read as the reverse complement.
TTTCCGGTAATGACTTTTCAATGGGATGCTGATGATCTTGATGGGGTAGAGTCAATCAGTGCAATAAACATTGCGCTCAACGATACAAATAATTTCGTCTCACTCCCGGGTTCGATCCGATTAATTACAATTCGTATAAAGGACTTAAATGCACCAGTCCCTGAAATGGAAATATTACTCAATGGTTCGGACAGAAATATTTATCCACAGTTATTACCAGGACTTCAGTTAGATGCAGATAATAAATTTTACGTTCAGGCTGTAGATCTCTCCGGTGCAGCTTCTAATCAAATTTCTCTTCCTGAAAATGGTGAGGCGTGGTATGTTAAAAAACCAAAAGGTAAAGTGCTGATTTTTGATAATTTTTCCGGTGCATCATCTGATATGGAAGTAATGTTGTTCTACAGGAATATTTTCAGCACACTTGGCGCCGGCTCTCTCTCCGGTAAATTTGATGAGTATGATTTAGCAAAACAGCCGCTTCCATTTGAAAATGTAACTATATACGAGATGATGCGTTTGTTTAAATATGTTTACTGGTATTCAACCTCTAACCCCCGACTCAGTCTTCTGAACGTTGTAACAAACAAATATATAGAACAGGGTGGCAAGATTGCTTTTTCTATGACATTCCAGGATTCAAGTGGAACTTTTGTGTTCGATTTGTCTACTTTACAGGGATTTCTGCCAATTGATTTTGTTAGTGAAAAGCTTTCATTTTTAAATGCAGGTGCCGATATATTACCTTCATCTCCTCAAGTTAATTATCCTACTCTTAAAACAGCTGGACCTGGATCGATAGCTTTTGTAAGAACCTTTGTGCCAAATTCTGTTGTAGCAACAGAGGTATATAACATATCCAATTCTCAAATTTTTGGCAATATTGGCTTTATTACAAACGAAAAATCACTTTTCTTTATTGGACTACCGCTTCATCAGTGCAATGCAGGAAATCAAAACGTAGATGAGCTTCTTGAAAAAGTATTCTTTGAGGAGTTTGGTTTAATTCCGTGAAAATAATTCTTCAAATATTGTGTTTATTTTTTAGTATGAATGTGTTTGCTCAACAGACTGGCAACATCACCGGTATCGTTACAGATGCAGCTACAAATGAAACATTACCAGGCGTTAATGTAATTTTAAGAGGAACTTATCACGGCGCTGCTACTGATATTAATGGAATTTTTAAGATTACAGGAATAAACCCTGGTAACTATAACATTGATATTTCACTGATTGGATATAAAACTTTTCAATACACGGGAATCGAGATTGAGGCAAATAAAACAAAACAGCTAGATGTTAAACTTGAAGAAACAGTTTTAACTCTCGATCAGGATGTTGTCGTAATTGGTGATAAACCTTTGCTTGATCCTGAAGAAACTCAAAGTAAAAAAACTATTTCAAGAGAGGAAATTGATGCACTTATAGTTGAGAATGTAAAAAATATTGTAACACAGCAAACAGGTGTAGTTTCCGCTGATAATGAAATTAACATAAGAGGCGGAAGAAGTTATGAGAACGCTTTTCTTCTGGATGGAGTTTCTGTCCAGGATCCACTTTCAGGAACCGGATTTGGTCTTCAACTTAGCGCATCTGCAATCGAAGAAGTTGAAGTAATCACTGGCGGTTTTAATGCTGAATTTGGTCAGGCAACTTCTGGTATAGTAAATGTCAGAACAAGGGAAGGTAGCGAAAAATATTCTGGTTCCATTACTTACAAACGTGATAATCTTGGTAATAAATCTTCGCCCTATGTTTTTAATATTGATATACTTGAAGCAAACCTTAGCGGACCGGAACCAATTACATCATTAATACTTCCGGCAATGGGTTTAGATATTCCGGGCAGAATAACTTTCTTTGGAAATTTTTATGGTGGAATAAGTGATGGAATAACGCAGGGTTATTACAAACCCACTGCTGATCAGCTTTTCTCATCAACTTTTGAAGGGACAAGGTTTGCACCACGTGCCGAGAATAGCTGGTTCGGTTTACTAAAATTGACTTATTTATATTCTCCAACTTTAAAGTTTAATTACTCATTCAATCAATCAGTTAACATCAATCAGAACTCTCAATCGCTTCAATCAAATTTAGAGTATGTGGAACCTTCACCAGGTTATCAATATACTTTTCAGAATATACTTGATAACGCCAACACGTTCACTCATAATAGTATTTATAATAATTTCGGTGTTACTCACACTCTTAATCCAAAGACATATTATGAATTTAAGTTTAACTATTTCTTCACAAATTTAAGAGGAGATGCAAACGGATTATTATGGGATGCTTACAATCAACCGCTCGATATTGTGAATTTTCCGATTTCATACTTTAATCTTAACAGGGATACAGTTGGCGTAATTCCCGGTGATGGTTTCTGGGATGTTGGTAATCCATATACTTATCATGATCACTACCTGGAAGAATTTTCATTAAGGGGAGATATAACCAGTTTCTTTGATGAAATGAATAAGTTCAAAGCAGGCTTCAATATGCAGTTTCAGGAAATGCAGGTTGTAGATATTTATCAACCCTGGGTTGGCGAACTTGGTTTGAACAATGATATTTATCAAGTATATCCTGCACTAGGTTCATTTTATGCTCAGGATAATATCAATTTTGGTGGAATGATTTTGAATTTTGGACTGCGGCTTGATTACTGGTTCCCCGGAAAATATGTTGATGATGCAGTTGCTGATTCAAATGTTATTACTATACCCGATGAAATCAGGGATAACTATTATGAAGATACATTCGGTTGGTTTAATGACAGAAGATTTAAAGCTCGAATTAGTCCTCGTTTGGGAATCTCTCATCCGGTTTCAGATTTTCAAACACTGTTTTTCTCATACGGACATTTCAGCAAATGGCCTAGACCTCAGTTTGTATATGCGAAGCTAAATCCTACGAGTGCACAATCTTCATTTCAAAAGTTTGGTAATCCTAATCTTGATCCTGAAACTACTGTGGCATATGAGCTTGGGATTAAAACTCAATTCACACCCGATGATGTTCTTACCGTAACAGCTTATTACAAGGATATTTTTGACTATGTGAGTACTCGTTCTGTCAGGATTACTTCAGCCCGTTTGACTGCTGATAATTTTATCACTTATGTTAATACTGATTACGCTCGTTCACGGGGACTTGAGGTAGAATTTAAAAAAAGAATTGGAAAATGGTTCAACGGTTTAGCATCTTTTGCTTATGCAATTGCAACCGGAAAAAGCTCTTCTGCTGAGGAAGGTGTTCTTGTTGCAAGAGGCGATCTGAATGAATCAATAAAGGAAGGTTTCCTGCCATGGGACAGACCATTCACCGGTTCACTGTCTGCGAATTTTTATGTAGCGCCGGGCAGCTTTGGAACTTTGGAAGGAATAATCGATGACTGGAGTTTTTACACAAGATTGTTTTACCAATCAGGTCGCAGATACACTCCCGCAGTCTTTACAGGTTCAGTTGATGCTGATGGCAGGAAAGAATATGAGTTTTTAAGAAATGAAAGATATACGGCTATTGGTGATGACTGGTTTTATATTGATGCAAATTTCGAAAAATATTTTGATTTGACTGGTCTAAAATTTTCAGTCTTCATTGAAGTTAATAATCTGCTAGACACCGAAAATTCTACAATTATTAATCCCGTAACTGGACGAGCTTACGAGTTTGGTGATGACATCCCAAGCAGTTGGAATGATCCCAGATATCCCGCTGTTCAGGCACCAATCAGCGCTTACCCGATTAATCCAGCCAGATATCTAACCAAACGAAATATTAAGCTTGGAGTAAGTTTCAGGTTTTAGCTTTAGAAAATGCTGCAATGAAAATAATAAAACACATATCGATTTTTTTAGTTTTAATTCTAAGCAGTTATTCCAATGCTCAACTATTTCCAGTGCTTGGAGGACAGAGAGCCGGAATTTCTACAGCTCAGTTTCTTAAAATCGGTGTTGGTGGCAGAGCCGCAGCTATGGGTGAGTCATTTGTTGCTATCTCAGACGATGCGTCTGCGCTTTACTGGAACCCGGCTGGCTTAGCTCAATTTAAAACTAACCAGGTAATCTTTTCTCATAATGTTTGGTTGGTGGATATTAATCACGATTTTCTTGGTGCTGTTTATCATCTGGATTCAGATAATACATTTGGTATCTCTTTAACATCACTTTCAATGGAAAAGATGCCTGTTACAACTGAATTTTCTCCATTCGGAAATGGTGAATATTTCGGCTTTAGTGATATTGCATTATCAGTTTCTTATGCAAGAAAAATGACCGAGCAATTCAGCTTTGGCGGAACGGTAAAGTATATTGAAGAAACGCTTGATAAGCTTAAAATGCGTGGTGTGATGATTGACATCGGTACTTACTATAGAACGGGACTTGGTTCAACTCGTTTTGCAGTTGCTGTTTCAAATTTTGGGGCTGAATTAGCTCCGGACGGTGATGTTGTACTAATTGGTAAGCGTACAAAATCCGAGTGGCAATCTTTTGCACCCCCAACCATGTTCAGAATTGGATTTGCTTTTGAACCTTATCAGGATGAGCAGCATTCAGTAACAACATCAATTCAATTGAATCATCCTAATGATAATAGTGAAAATGTATCGTTGGGTGTTGAGTATTCCTGGAGCAGGATGCTTTTTCTAAGGGGTGGTTATAAAATTAATGTAGAAGAGCAAAATTATTCATTCGGTGCGGGAATAAATGTTCCAATTAGTATTGCACAATTCACTTTTGATTATGCTTTTGCAAATTTTGAACAACTGGGTTCTGCTCATCGATTCTCAATCATTTTAGGATTATAATGTTATTCAATTATAAAATATATCTTCTTATTTTACTTGTGGTTATAGGTTTCTTCTGTAGTTGCGCCGATAAGTTTGATATTAATGATTTAGATCTGGATGACGGTAAAGGTAATGTAGCCGGTGATACAGTTTATGTTCAGATAAATCCGGTTTGGGAAGGATTCAACAGACCACAAGATGTTATGGTTGGAAGAGAGCCATTCATTTATGTAGCAGATACTGACAATGACAGAATCGTTTTACTTAATCTCGATGGTCAGATACTTGGAACCAAAAATATACAACGACCTGTAGCATTAGCTCAAGACTATCGCCTAAATCTTTTTGCGTGTGCACAGTTTGATACAGTTATAGGTGGACAGGCACAAACCTACAGTGCAGTCTACAAAATTGATTTGGTTTCAGTTAACCATCAGATTGAACTTGCTCCGGTTAAAAGAATATTGCCAAGACCTCAGGATTTTGCTCAGCCTTTAAGAGAATATACAGGCGCCTGCGTGTTTTATGATAATTCGTATTTGATTTCCAGAAAGGGTCCCAATAATTCAAATCTAATTGACCCGGATAATGCGGTGCTTATATTTGTTCAGAAAAAATTATCTGATGGAACTTACAAGGATTCGTTGGTTGGAAGAGTTCCATTGTTAGATCCCACAGGTTCCGGAATTTTGTCTGCAAACCAGATAAGCTCATTAACATCTTTCAATTCCAGAAACTTCAATATTAACCTTACACTGATTGGTGATAACAGCTTTAAATTTCAGCCGCTAGAATATATTAGTTCACCCGATTTTACTGGCTATAGAATTGCATTACAACCTGAATCCAGAGATGTTATGATACCAGGAATCTTTCTACGACCTGAGGGTAGTGCACTTGACAACTCAGGTAATATTTATGTTGCGGATGCGGGTAAAGATAGCGTGTTTAAATTTAATTCATTTGGCGACGAGTTAATTACTTTCGGAGGAACAGAAGAAGATAAATTTAATGAACCTCACGGAGTTGCATTTTTCAATAAAACATTATACCTGGCTGATACAGGAAATAACAGAATTTTAAGATTTATTTTATCAACGGAGTTACAATGAAATACCTCAATTTTTTCTTTTTGATTTTACTATTCACTAATTCATTTACAACAGCCCAGACTGTAGTTACAATTGATTCGCTGAGGTATAACGATGCAAACGGTGTTCCAATCGGTATGGGAAGCGTATTTACAACTACCGGAATTGTAACTTCATCTAATCAATTTGGGAATAATGGACCCGGCTCTATCCGTGATTTTAGTGCAGGTGTTTCTGTATATGGATCTGCATTTGCAAACCAGGTAAACATAGGTGATTCAGTCACCATTACTGGTCAGTTGACTCACTTCAGAGGATTAACGCAGATTGATTTTAATCTTGGAGGTGCATCTGTTATTAACCATTCTTCAGGTCACAGATTTGATACTACAGTTGTAACTCTGAGTCAAATTAAAAATCAGCAATGGAATGGTTATGAAGAATTTGAAAGTATGTTAATTAGAATTAACAATGTAACAATTCAGGGAACAGGAAATTTTGCAAGTGGTACTAACTATAATATTTCTGATCCTACTGATAACCTTACTGAAGGATTAAGAATTGATAATGATGTTGCTTCAATTATTGGAACACCAATTCCGACCGGTCCTATTGATATAATCGGGGTACTTGGTCAGTTTAAATTTGCAGCACCATATAATAGTGGTTACCAGATCATGCCGCGGTTCATTCAGGATTTAGTTTTTGATGGTTCACCCCAAATTCTGAGTCCGGTTTTAGCAAGTGATATTACAACTTCATCTTTCACAGTGTATTTTCATACAGCGAGGGAAGGAAACAGCCAGGTAAAATATGGATTAACACCAGCACTTGAATTAGATTCTGTAGTGATTGCAGGGGATACAACTTATCACGTTGTTCCTGTTACTGGGCTTAACGCAGCAACACTTTATTATTTTAAAGCTTATTCAACTAATCAGAATGGTACGAGCTCAAGTACATTACAGACGGTTACAACGGCATCTTCAGATCCGACGTTAGGAACGATGAATGTTTATTTTAACTTTTCAGTTGATACTACAGTTGCAATACCCGGTAATGCAGCAAAAGGAAACGTAAATTTCGTACAAAAATTAATTGATCGAATCAATACAGCAAATTATTCAATTGACTTAGCGCTATATAGTTTCTTTGGTATGCAGGATGTCGCTGATGCAATAATACTTGCAAAGAACAGGGGAGTAAAGGTTAGAGTAGTTTATGATAACCGCACAACTCAGAATAGTATGCAGGCACTAATCAATGCAGGTATTCCCGTTCTAAAAAGAAACAGTGGTTTGGATGGAATTATGCACAACAAATTTTTCATTTTTGATGCACGAGATACAGTTTCAACAAATGATTGGTTATGTACTGGTTCATTTAATGTAACTTCAACTGAAGTTGGCTGGAAGAATAATATAATTGAAATTAATGATCCTACTATAACGCAAGCATACAAAATCGAGTTTGAAGAGATGTGGGGCGGAAGTGGTGATACACCAAATCCAGCTAATGCAAAATTTGGAGTTCAGAAAACTGATAATACTCCTCACTCATTTAACATCGGCGGCAGAGAGGTTGAAGTTTATTTCAGCCCATCTGACGGAACTACACAAAAGATTATAAACAATGTGAATTTATCGAACCACTCAATCTATTTTGCATTGTTGGTTTTCACAAGATCCGATATCAGAGTTGCAATGTCTAACAGATTCTATACATTCGGAGTTACTGATCAGCGCGGAATAATTGATCAGGTAAATACAACAGGAAGTCAGTACACTGAACTACAGGCATTTGCTGAAGTATTTCAAAATGTCTCTCCAACGCTTCATCATAAATATGCTATCTTCGATGCATCTTATTCCGAAAGTAATCCAACTGTAATAACTGGATCACATAACTGGTCTAATTCGGCTGAAAACGATAATGATGAGAATACTGTCATCATAAAAGATGTGTATATCGCCAATCAGTATATGCAGGAGTTCAAAAAGCGTTATAACGAAGTTGGCGGAACCGGCACATTTATTATCCCCGTTGTCAATGTTGAAGATATTGGAATTACTGAGTTTAGCTACACTTTGCATCAGAATTACCCAAATCCTTTTAATCCTATGACTACTATCAGGTTTGAAGTCCCATATACACAGCATGTTGAATTATCCGTATTTGATATGCTTGGCAGGGAAGTGAAAGTTCTTTATAATGATGTGGCTCCAGCCGGCATTATTGCAATAGATTTTAATGCTGATGGATTATCAAGTGGCGTGTATTTCTATCGCCTGAAAACACAGGATTTTATAGCATCAAAGAAGCTTTTATTAATCAAATAGAAGTTCAGATTTTTCAGAATTTATTAACTGAGGTTATCGCAAAACCTAAACTGTGATAACCTCATTTTATTTATAAATTTCCGCAATTTTTTTACCCTTCGATAATTTGTATAAGAGGGTTCTCCAGTTTAATTTTACACTTCAATTTTCTTAAAACTATCCAGGATTAATAATGTCGGAAATAAATGGTAAAATTATTCAGGTAATAGGACCTGTTGTGGACGTTGAATTTGAAGAAGGTCATCTACCTGATATATATAACGCAATCAGAATACCAAGAGTAACTACAGAAGGCGTTGAAGAGGACTTAATAGCTGAAGTGCAACAGCATCTTGGAGAGGACAGAGTAAGAGCTGTTGCAATGGATTCTACTGATGGTCTGGTTAGAGGTATGAAAGCTATTGATACGAAGGAACCTATTTCAATTCCAGTTGGTCCTGAAACGTTAGGAAGATTGATAAATGTTACTGGCAATCCTATAGATGGTTTAGGCGAAGTTAAAACTAAACTTAAATATCCAATTCACAGACCTGCTCCTGCTTTTAAAAATCTTTCTACTAACAGCGAAATGTTTGAGACCGGTATAAAAGTTATTGATTTAATTGAACCTTATACGAAGGGTGGAAAAACAGGATTATTTGGTGGTGCAGGCGTTGGTAAAACAGTTATCATTCAGGAATTGATTCATAACATAGCATCACAGCATGGAGGTTATTCAGTATTCGCGGGTGTGGGTGAAAGAACCCGGGAAGGAAATGATCTCTGGCTTGAGATGAAAGAATCGGGTGTATTAGAAAAAACTGCTCTCGTATTTGGGCAGATGAATGAACCGCCGGGTGCCAGATTGAGAGTCGGATTAACGGCATTAACTGTATCAGAATATTTCCGTGATGAAGAGGGAAGAGATGTTCTTTTATTTATTGATAACATCTTCAGATTTACTCAGGCTGGTTCAGAAGTAAGTGCTCTTCTCGGAAGAATGCCGTCAGCAGTTGGTTACCAACCAAATTTGGCTACGGAAATGGGTGCTCTACAGGAAAGAATTACATCAACTGATAAAGGATCAATTACTTCTGTTCAAGCGATTTATGTTCCTGCTGATGACTTGACCGATCCCGCTCCTGCTGCTGCATTCTCTCACCTTGATGCTACAACAGTATTAAGCCGTCAGATTTCGGAGCTTGGTATTTATCCTGCAGTTGATCCTCTCGATTCTACTTCAAGAATTCTTGAGCCGGGGATCCTTGGTCAGGAACATTATGACGTTGCAAAACGCTGCAAAGAAATTCTTCAACATTATAAAGATCTTCAGGATATTATTAATATTCTTGGAATGGATGAACTTTCTGATGAAGATAAGACTATTGTGAGACGTGCAAGACGTATTCAGAGGTTTTTAAGTCAGCCTTTCTTCGTTGCAGAACAGTTCACAGGATTTGCAGGAAAATATGTAAAGCTTGAAGATACAATTCGTGGATTCAAGGGAATCATTGATGGTAAATATGATGATTTGCCTGAAGGTGCATTCCTATATGTTGGAACAATAGAAGAAGCTGTTGAAAAAGCAAATAAGATGAAATAGATGTCAGAACTTAATCTTGAAATAATAACTCCCGAGAAACCAATCTTCAAAGATCAGATTGAAGCTGTTACAATTCCCGGGACACTGGGCAGTTTTCAAATCCTCAAAAATCACGCACCAATAATAAGTTCGTTTGAAATTGGAATAATAAAAGTTAAGAAAGATTCTGTAGAAACTTTTTACACTACTGCTGGCGGAACAGTTGAAGTCAACAAAAACCAGGTTTTAGTTCTCGCTGATTCAATAGAAAAGATTACTGATATTAATGTTGACAGGGCAGAACAAGCTAAGAAACGGGCAGAGGAGAGGCTTCAAAAGAAGCACGAAGAAAATATCGATGAAGCACGTGCAAAAGCTGCACTCAACAGAGCCTTGAACAGATTAGACGCAGTTAAAAAATATAGTACATGAATACCAGTCCTAATTAAATTAAAAATTGGTAGTAGTCATTCTGGCTTGTCCAGAATCTGAACTGGTCATTTGGGAAACGATTCCGGACTCATTTCATTCGCCGGAATGACGTTCAGGAGAGAATTAATTCAGATATCCATCCCCAAGAATAATTTCCCGCATCATTTTATTCTCTTCGAGTTTTGCTTCAAGTTTTTCGAAGTGATCTAAAAGATAACTCAACCTTTTATTTTCACTCTGAATTGTCAGTAGTTCCTGCTGTTGAAGAATTGACAAACCTGATTTCTCTGCAATCTTAAAGGACTTGAGGTTTGTTTTTTCAAGATTATCCCAGAATCCCTGGTTGACATTAAAGTTTACCAGCTTCAACATTTCCTGAACACGCTGCTTGAGAGTAAAAAATAAATTGAAGTTTAAATCACCCTCAGACTCATTATCTTTTATTCTACTAACATCACTAAGATAATATCCATCAGGATGCATTTCGATATTCATTCTCTTAAATCTCCATTTTCCTGCTACAACAATATCAAGCTCACCGGATTCATAAATCTTTATTACCTGAACTATCTCTACATAAACACCGACTTCGGAAACCGTATCACCAATTTTAGAAACGATTCCAAATCCTGTACTGTTTCCAAGACATTTGTTTATTAATATCTTATATCTCTCCTCAAAAATATGAAGAGGATATTTTGAATTTGGAAATACTACTAATGCGAGAGGGAAAATAGGAATTATCTGATTCATTTTATTTTAAACTAGGATTATGGATTAACGATTGTTGATTTCAGAATTATAATCGCAAATCTTCAATCGTTAATCCTTGTTCATAAATCAATATGGGAATCAATTACTTTGCATTAGAAAAAAGCTCTGCAGCTTTATCCCAGTTAATTACACTCCACCAGTTCTCAATATACTCTGGTCTTCTATTTTGATACTTGAGATAATAGGCATGTTCCCAGACATCCAATCCTAATATCGGTGTTCCTTTGAGGTCAGCAACATCCATCAATGGATTATCCTGGTTTGGTGTTGATCCAATGACCAGTTTGCCTTTCTGTGCAACAAGCCACGCCCAACCTGAGCCAAATCTTGTAACTCCAGCATTACCGAATTGAGTTTTGAAATCACCAAAAGAACCGAATGTAGATTTTATTGCGTCAGCAAGTGGACCTGTTGGTTCACCGCCACCATTCTGCTTCATCAAAGTCCAGAACATAGAATGGTTCCAGTGACCACCGCCATTATTTCTTACAGCGACCGGATGTTTGGAAATATTTGCCATCAATTCGTCCAGAGATTTTCCTTCCATCTCTGTTCCCTCAACAGCTTTATTAAGATTTGTAACGTAAGCATTGTGATGTTTTGAATGATGAATATCCATTGTCATTTTATCAATGAACGGTTCCAGCGCATCATATGCATAAGGTAATGCGGGCAATTCAAATTTTGCCATCGTTATTTTACTCCTGTTTTTATTATTTGAAATATTAGATATAGTTTTTGCAAATGGTTCCAACGCTGAAGCAGCACTGACTGCAGCTACAGAGTAAATAAATTTTCTTCTATCCATTTTGTTAGTTCCCTCTAATTTTTATTTATACACCAAATGATTCACCGCAGCCGCAGGTTTTTGTGGCGTTGGGATTATTAAATAAAAATCCTTTACCATTCAACCCGTCACTGAAATCGAGTTGTGTTCCCATAAGATAAAAAAGACTCTTTCCATCGACGAACAACTTCACGTTTTCAGATTCAACTATAGTATCGCCATCTTTTAAATTCTCATCAAAGTTAAGAGTATATGTCAATCCCGAACAACCGCCGCCTTTTACTCCAACTCTAAGTCCATAATTATCAGGAATGTTATTCGATTGCATTATGCGCAGAATTTCATTCCTTGCTTTGTCTGTTATTGTGATCTCAGATTTTATATTTGTTTCAGTCATAATTAACCTCAGTTACTTATTAATAAATTAAAATGGATCGCCAGGCGCAGCAGTAACGAATTCCTGCTTATGGATCTTCCAGGTCTGGTGATTTATTTTTACAAAAAGATTTTTATTTTCATAATATTTTGCCATATCTTCAGCAAGCTTTTCAGCCATTTGATAGCTTGCTTTGATTTCTTTCTTCTCGAGGAAGCTTCTTATTCCGTATTGAAAATCCCTGAAGAAAAAGTTCGAGTTATGAAAAACAGGAAACTTTGCTTTCAGATAGTTCAGCAATTCCTCATCGTTATTTTTCAACAGCTCAAGATTGTTTTGGTATTTATCAGCCATTATTTCCTCAATGTGTTAATATTTCTTTTTATGATGTTTCGAAAATTAATCAAACTTTGTTATTCTTTATAAAATCTGAACTAATAAAGTTTCAGTAAATACTTTGTCAATTTTTCTCTGAATTTCAGCAAGAGGATCTTTTATTTTGCAGCAATCAAAATGTTCACAATCTGCTGAAGAACTATTTGCTTGCATACAATCGACTATCTTAAAATTTGTCTCAACTGCTCTGATAATATCAATCAATGAAATGGTATTCGCTTTTCTTGCAAGAGAAAATCCGCCGTTGACACCTTTAGCAGAAACGGCGATATCACTCTTCACAAGATTTTGAAGAACCTTTGCAACGAGCTGATACGGTATCTGGTAACTCTCGGAAATTTCCTTTGCGGTTGAAAATCCGGAAGAGTTTTTCAGAGCCATATACTTGGCCGCCATTAGTGCATATTCTGCTTTTTTTGATAATTTTAGCATACATAAAGGACTGATTTAGTCTGATATTAAACTAGGTATTATCAGTTTTAAATGCAAGTCGGATGTCTATGATTAAAATTAAAAAACGGTTTTTCCCCTCCTGTCTGAGAGACTGTCCCGAACTTGTTTCGGGAAGGGGATTAAGGGGAGAAGGGAGAATTTCACCACCCCGTCACTAAAGTGACACCCCTCCTCAAAAGTGAGGAGGGGATAATTTATAAATTCTTACTTCAACAAGACTTGTCCACCGAAGATTTATCGAAGGAGTACCATCTTTTTTGTTTCTGAATATGAACCTGCTTTAAGCTGATAAAAATAAATTCCACTCGGCAGATTCCGGGCGTTGCCGGAATGACTTGCTGCGTTGAATTCAACTTCATATTCTCCGGCTGGTTTTTCTGCGTTAACGAGTGTTGCAATTTCTTTTCCAAGAAGATCATAAACTTTTAACGTAACTTCTCCTGATTGAGGAACACTGTATTTAATTTTTGTTACAGGATTAAATGGGTTGGGGAAGTTTTGTTCTAAGAAATAATTTTCTGGTTTTAAAGTATTTATGCTTGTAACTTCTTCCACTTCAGTAATTATTCGACCAGTTATCGTTTTAATGATAGTTCCATAAGAACCACAAATATATCCAACACTATCATTTATTAAATTAACACTACGGAGTACAGATTGAGTTAATAAATGATTTGTCCAACTACTTCCTCCATTTGTTGTCTTAAGAACTATTCCAGAATAATCCCCACCAACAACGACTCCAATATTTTCATTAGAAAATGAGACACTATATAAATCAACACTTGTTCCACTTTGTTGAACAGTCCAGTCTTGTCCATAATTTGTAGTTTTTATAATTAACCCATCGGCACCAACTGCGAAACCTATACTATCTGATGCGAATGAAACACCGAGGAGCGTCTTTGGTGCTGACCAAACAGTGGACCATATTAATCCTCCATTTGTTGTTTTTATGATTCTTCCACCTTCGCCGACAACAAAGAGATTTTCTGCATCAATAGACGTAACATCATATAACCTTGCTGTTGTGCCACTAGTTTGAATTTGCCATGTCTGACCAGCATCTGTGGTTCGTAAAATTTTTCCTGGATAGCCAACTGCAGTACCAACACAAGAATCAATAAAAGATACACCGTATAATTCTTCAGTCTCTGAAAAATATTGAGTGTTCCAACTAATGCCACCATTACTTGTTCTGAGTATAATAGCATCGTAATAATCCCCGACGGCTGTACCATTATACCTATCAGTAAAAGAAACGTCTTTTAAGTCCGCCACTTGAATTACTATTTTGTTCGTACCAATGTAAGCCACCGTCGTTAGTTCTTAGAATAGTATTATTGGCACCATATTCACCAACTGCAGTTCCATGTAGTTCATCAGAAAAAAAAATCGCATCAAGTGGCATTCGCGTTCCACTGGATTTTTCAATCCAATTTTCGCCAAAATCTGTCGATTTAATAACTATTCCCTCCCATCCAACAATGCACTCGCTATTTTCACTAGTTAAAGAAACACTCATGAAAAATGACTTTACTTCGCCAATATTTGCAAAAGACCAAGTTGTTCCGCCATTAGTGGTTCTAAGTACTGTTCCGTCCTGTGTTCCAATATCCCATCCAGCAATTATTCCTAAGCTTTCATTAATCAGAAAAACATCTTCAAATACATATCTTGCAGCCAAGCCCTGCCAGCTCCAGTTTAGCCCTCCATCTATAGTTCTAAATATTGTTCCATTCGTACCCACAATTATTCCCAAGTTTGAATCATAAAAATAAACGCCCTTTAATGCACTAGTCCCAAAATCAATTTGAGTCCAATTAATGCCACCGTCAATTGTTCTTAAGAATTTACCTGACCCGCCAACTACATTTCCTACGTTTACATCAGTAAAACAGAGATCCAACAAATCGTCGGTCGTTCCACTTGTCAGAAAGATCCACGTCAGACCAGAATTAGTGCTTTTGAGAATAGTTCCTGCTTCACCAACTGCATATACAATATTTTCATCAACAAATTTTACTGAGTATAAGCTTTCCTCAGAACCAATTGTCAAATTAAACCAATATCCACCACCATTTGTAGTTTTTATCATAGTTCCGTTGGTACCAACTGCAATTCCCAATTCGGAATTTGTAAAAGACACTCCATTTAATTGGTTAATTGTTCCACTCTGTTGTACTATCCAGTTATCACCACCGTCTGTACTTTTTATAATGATTCCATACCAACCTACTGCAAATAAAGTATTTGAATCTGCAGAACAGATGCTTTCAAGATTATTTCCTTGTGGAAGTGGATTTTGCCAGAACCAGCCTTCTTGTGCAGGCATAGTAATCGAAAGAATAAAAACCAGGAGAGATATTTTAAGGGTTCGCATTTTACGCTCCATTAAATGTTAAACTCACCAGAAACTTATAAAATTAATTTGAGAAAGGCGAGAGCTATTTTTGAAGTTGTAGCTCAGGACTCTCCCGAAGGGATTCCTTTGGAACAGTCCTGAGATTGTAGAGTAAATTCCACACTTTTACAATTTGCTCAGTTCTGTCCGAAGGACTCCTTTGGAGGAGAACTGAGCTACGGAATGAGTTACGGAATTGAATATTTTTAATAAATTGTAGTATGCTTATCAAACATTTTCATCGTAGGAATCTTCCACATCTTTATTACTACTAAGGAATCTATTTTGTAACATTTCGCCTTTATGGAAGCTTACATCTCGAAGAATTAAAGAAATTGCATCTTTTGAGTTTAAATAAGAATGTACATCCGGCTGAACAAAAGAAAATATTTAAGAAATATGATTTGCTATTAGACAATCCTACTAACAATATTAAGCACCTCAAACAGCTTGAAATTATGGAAATATGCAAATCATCAATTCATTATTATGATGGTAAAGAATACAAGTTAATTTGTTATTGCATTATGCCAAATCACGTTCATCTTGTCTTTGAGTTACTGGCTAAAGAAAGAAATGTTGGAGAAATAGTTGGTTCAATTAAAAAATATTCGGCTAGAAGAGCCAATAAATTTTTGAAACAAGTAGGAACTTTCTGGCAAGCTGAAAGTTTTGATAGATTAGTTCGAAATGAAGTTGAATTATTTTTTACTGTAAAATATGTTTTGCTTAATCCGGTAAATGCAGGGTTAGTAGAAAACTGGAAAGAGTGGAATGGTACTTATTGTTACCCAAATTATTTAGTGATTGATTAATTTGCGATCGTAGCTCAGGACTCCAGTCCTGAGATTGTAGAGTAAATTCCACACTTTTAAAATTTGCTCAGTTCTGGAGAACTGAGCTACGGAATCAATTAGAATTAAAACCCTAAAATCGCAGCAGAGTTTTTAGCAAGGTTTACGATTGGTGTAAAGTAGATACCAAATACGAAGACAGGAATAAGTAAGAGAAGAACAATTATCATGTTGCCAAAACTAACTTGAATTTTTTCATGGGAAGTTTCTGTTCTTACAAGGTAGAGGTTTTTCAGAACACGAACGTAGTAGTAATAAGCAACAACTGTATTCAGCAAGGTTATAATTGCAACAACTATCATATCGGCGTTTAGCAATGCCATGAATATGTAAAACTTTCCTATGAATCCTGCTGTAGGGGGTAATCCGGCTAATGAAAGAAGAAAAATTGACAATGCAATTCCAAGAAATGCTGTAGAAGAACCCATTCCTTTATAGTCATCCATTTCTTCACTGCCGATCTTGTTTGCAATCAGCATTACAACAAAGAAAGCACCGAGGTTCATAAAAAGATAAATTGCAAAATAGACGAGTACTGCAATTATTCCATCGTTGGAGAAAATTGCAACTGCAAGAAGCAAATAACCTGCGTGTGCAATACTTGAGTATGCAAGCATTCGTTTTATGTTATCCTGCCAGAGTGCAGCAAAGTTACCGAGTGTCATAGTAAGAATGGCAAGAGCTATAAGAATTCTCTGCCAGTCAATTATGCCTAGCATAATCCAGCTTCCATCCGCAGAAAGACTCTGGAAGAAAGTAACTTTCATAAACCTGATAAGTAATGCAAACCCGGCGGCTTTGCTTGCAATTGAAAGGTATGCAGTTATGGCGATCGGAGCACCTTCGTAAACGTCTGGAGTCCAGAAATGGAATGGGGCAATTGATACTTTGAATCCAATTCCACCAAGAACCATAATTCCAGCAAATATGAATGTGAATCCTCCGACATTTGCTTGCTGAAGCAGTGCATTCATTTCATAAAGGTTTGTTGTGCCGGTTAATCCATATAGAATTGAAATTCCAAAAAGCATTATTCCTGATGCAACACTTCCATAAATAACATATTTCAATGATGCTTCCGAACTTCTATCAACTGTTTTCAGAAATCCGGCGAGTATGTAGGAAGAAAGTGACATCAATTCAATTGAAAGATAAATCAGAATTAAATCTGATGCTGAAGAAATCAGGAACATTCCGAGAACCATTCCCATAATCAGAGTATAATATTCACCGTGACGATCTCCGGTATTAATAATCTCGCTTGATGCAACTGAAAACAGGATTATAAATATCGTCGAGAGAATTACAATCATTTTGAAAAATGCCGAGAATGAATCAACTGCAAGTAAACCTTTACCTAGTGTTCCAACTTCAAATGCGAAATTATTCATACTGAATTGTTCAACAACAAAGTAAGCAGTGATGAGCAGTCCGATAATTGAAATGACAGGGAGGAGATTTTTCCTTTTATCGAATATCAAATCGAAAAGAACAATTACAACCAGTAAGATTGAAATAGCAATCTCCGGTTTAATTAACTGTAAGCTTGTTGTCAGGTTTTCGATATTCACTTTTTAATTCTCTTTTTATAGACCACTAATTGAACTATTATCTGCCTATGGCAGAGAAGAAAGATTGTGTGTCCTGCATAAACTTTACCATCGTATTAACCGAAGCATTCATCACATCGAGCATTGCAGAAGGATAAACACCAAGGAAAATGATTATCAAAGTCAACGGAACGAGCATTGCATATTCTCTTCCGTCAAGATCTTTAAGCTGCATCCATTTTTCTTTTAATGTACCGAGATAAACTCTCTGCATTGTCCACAACATATAGCCGGCACCCAAAAGAATTCCAAGAGTTGATATAATTGTTATCACCCTGATTACATCGTAGCTGAATGCACCAAGGAAAACAAAAATTTCAGAGATGAATCCACTTAATCCGGGAAGACCAATTGCAGCAAAGAACGCAACAGAAACAAATCCTGTATAGATCGGCATTTGAGTACCAATTCCGCCAAAGTCATCAAGGTTTCTAGTGTGAGTTCTGTCGTAAAGAACACCAACAATTAAGAAGAGCATTGCTGTAATTGTTCCGTGATTGAACATCTGTAGAATCGCTCCTGATATTCCCATCGTATTCAATGAAGCCATTCCGAGCAGGCAGTAACCCATATGTGAAACTGATGAGTAGGCAATCAGCTTTTTAAAATCTCTCTGAGCCATGGCAGCCAGTGCGCCGTAAATGATATTGATCATTCCGAATAATCCAATATACCACGCAAGCTGATATGTTAATTCCGGAAAGATTGGATAATTGAATCTGAGAATTCCATAAGTTCCCATTTTCAGAAGAACACCAGCCAGAATAACGCTGATAGGTGTCGGTGCTTCAACGTGAGCATCGGGTAACCAGGTGTGGAACGGGAACATCGGAATTTTAATTGCGAATCCTGCAAACAAAGCTATGTAAGCTATGAACCGCCAGTTATCGGGATTAAGAGGTGATAATACTCCATCAACAGTGTAATTGGCAGTGTTCATCATTTCGAGAATGTTGAACGTAAATACTTTTGAACCGTCAGCAAGAGTTTCGGTTGTGCTGAAGTATAATCCGATCATCACAAGAAGAATAAAAATACTTCCAAATAATGTGTAGAGGAAGAACTTGATAGCTGCATATTCTCTTCTTGGACCTCCCCAGATTCCAATAAGGAAGTACATTGGGAGAAGCATAATTTCCCAGAAGACGAAAAACAGGAAGAAATCCAGAGAAACAAACACTCCCATCATTCCGGTATCTAGTAAAAGGAATAAAGCGAAGTAACCTTTTAGTTGTCGATCAATTGTCCAGGAAGAAAGTGTTGCAATAAAAGTTACGATTGCAGTGAGAAGAACAAGGGGAGTGCTTAATCCATCAACACCGAGAAAGTAATCAATCTTTATAGTTCCGATCCACGGAAAATCTGAAATTTCAATCCATCTGAATTTTTCAGTAAACTGAAATGATGCAGTCTCAAAGATTCCGCCGAGTGAATAATTATAATTGCTCATCAGAACGGCAGCGAGAACAACCTGTATTCCTGTTGCAAGCAAAGCAGTGTACTTAATTGCACTGACGTTCTCCTTTTTAAGGAAGAGAATTATCACCATTCCGACAACCGGAATGAATGTTAGAAATGTTAGTATTGGAAAATTCATTTATCTACCCAAGTATTTTCAAATTTTTATACCGTAGCTCAGGACTCCAGTCCTGAGCAATTAAAATTATCTATTCAACTATTCAACATTCTCAGTTCTGGAGAACTGAGCTACGAGTATTTTCTAAAATGATTTAAATAAAAACAATAAAATCACGATTGAGAATATTACCATTATGATATACGTCTGCACTTTTCCTGTCTGGAATCTTCTGAAAATCAAACCAATGAATGCACTTAAGTATGCCATAAAGTTTACGAGTCCGTCAACTACAACGTTATCAAATTTGCCAATGAAATTTGAGAAAGCTTTTGTAACTGTTGCACTACCGTCAACAATTCCGTCAACAATAACACGATCAAACCAGGCAACAAGCCAACTCAAACCTAAAGTTCCTGCAACAAATGTTTTATGATATAGCTCATCGAAGTACCACTTGTTGTAGGAGAAATTGTAAAGTGGTTTTATCTTTTCAGCTACTTTGTCGGCATTTATCTTCTTCCATTGATACATTGTGAATGCAAGAAGAATTCCACTTATTGCAACGAGTAATGAAAGTATGACTGCAGTTCCGTGAGCGCTGTGCAAAGCTTCAGTATAAGTTTCAGAATACATTACAGATTTATCTGGAGCGGTCTGTGAAAGAATAGATTCATCAGACTTCATAAAATCAAAACGTGCATTATTGGGAGTATAAATCACAGGTGCTTTAATCCATTTTGTATAGAACCAGCCGGCATCCGGACTCATAGGGTTTGGTGTATACCAGAAGAACAAAGATAAAACTGAAAGAACAACCAGTGGCATTGCCATTGAAAATTTTGATTCGTGAGCGTGATCATATTTTTCTTTATTTCTTGGTTCACCGTGGAAAGTAAGAATCACAAGTCTGAACATATAAAAGGCGGTCATCATCGCAACTAAGAATCCAACGAATGGGAATAACCAGTGTCCAGTGATACTTCCGAACGCATAAGCGCCTGAAAGAATTCCATCCTTACTTAAAAATCCTGATGTAAGCGGTATTCCTGAAATTGCAATTGATGAAAATAAAAATGTTGCATAGGTAATCGGCATTTTCTTTCTTAGTCCGCCCATATTTCTGATATCCTGTTCGTGATGCATTGCGTGAATAACAGAACCTGAACCAAGAAACAGGCAGGCTTTGAAGAATGCGTGAGTTACTAAATGGAAAAATGCAAATTTGTATGCACCAACTCCGAGTGCCATTATCATATAACCCAATTGAGAAACTGTTGAATACGCAAGAACCCGTTTGATATCATTCTGAGTTAATGCTATTGTTGCAGGAATGAAAGCAGATAGCATTCCAATTATTGCGATAACCAACATTGCATCTGCTGTAAGTATTCCGAAAACTCTAACGACTAGATAAACACCAGCGGCAACCATTGTAGCAGCATGGATCAATGCGCTGACGGGAGTCGGACCTTCCATTGCATCAGGAAGCCAAACGTGTAATGGGAACTGTGCGGATTTTCCAATTGCTCCGCAGAAAATTAAAACGCCAGTAACAGTTAGCCAGAATTCACTGTTGAAAGGTAGATTTCCTTTTGCTATTTCACCAAATATTTGTTCAAAAGTAAATGTGTTATAAGTAATGAATAGTATCAGCAAACCTGCAAGCATTCCAAGGTCACCAATCCGGTTTACGATAAATGCTTTTTTGCCAGCATCGGAAGCAGATTTCTTTTCATACCAGAATCCGATTAAGAGATAAGAAGAAATACCAACAAGTTCCCAGAAAATGTACATCATCAAAAAATTGTGAGTGAGAACGATGCCTGACATTGAAAAAGTAAATAATCCTAAATAAGCAAAGTATCGGTTGTACCTGATGTCTCCCTTCATATAATCAATTGAGAAGAAGTGAACTAGGAAGCTGACGATGTAAACAACAACAATCATCAGAGCACTGATATCATCAATCAACATTCCGAGATAAATATTGATTGAACCGAATATGGGAACATTTCCCATATCGATCCATTTGAATTCCGAAACGATTCTTGAATCAGAAAAATAAGTCAGTTTGCCAAACAGAAGAATTACTGAAAGTACTAAGCCGATAAATAGAACAAATACTTCAAAGAAAAAGATTTTCGGGATTTTCTTGCCTAGCAATAAAGTAACTATAAAACCGAGAAGCGGCAGAAAAAGTACGATAACGGAAATATTTATTAATAATGATTCAGACATTTTTTTCTATTTATTTTTTTGTAGTCTCGGACTTTATGTCCGAGTTTTACTCTGCAGACATTAAGCCTGCCTTACAGGTCTGCGACTACCATCAATCTTTTAAAGTATTAATTTCGTCAACGTTTACGTTCACGAATGTTTTATATAAGTTGAGAACAATTGCCAGAGCTATTGCTGCTTCAGCAGCTGCAAGAACAATAACAAACAATGCAAACAACTGACCTTCCAGACCAAAATTTCCAAATCTTGAAAATGCAATAAAGTTTATGTTTGAAGCATTAAGAATTAACTCAATACCCATCAACACCATAATTGCATTCTTCCTTGTTACTATGCCGTAAATTCCAAGGCTGAATAAAAGTGTGCTGACAACTAAAAAATGTGTTAAGGTTACTTCCATTATCAATTAAAAATTATTTTCGCGCCATTGATGCTGCCCCGATTAAGGCGACTAATAATAAGATTCCAAGCAGTTCAAAAACCAAAACGTATTCATTCAAAAGCATTCTGCCAAGTGTTGATAAAGTTGATTCAGGCATTTCTGAATTAACAACAAACCATTCAGTATTTAGGATAACTGCACCGATTATTCCTGTAAAGAGTCCGACTCCGATCGCTGCTGGCAGAGTCTGTACTGTTCCTGTTTTAATATCAACACTGGTTATTTTATTTGTTATCATCACTCCGAATATCAACAGAATCAAAATTCCACCGACATAAACGATTAGCTGAACGATTGCTACGAAGTCAGCTCCGAGTAAAACGTAGATTCCTGCAACTCCAAAAAAAGTAAACAAAAGAAAGAATGCAGCACGAACTATATTCCTGGTTGTAACAACAAAGAATGCCGAGAGCAGAGTTACTGCCGCGAATAAATAAAATATGATGTCGTAAATACCCATCTTTAGTAATTTCCAAATTTCAAAAAACAAATCACAAATAAATCTCAATTCTCAAATTCGAAACTCGTTTACAAAAGGTTTTTTGCTTTGAATTTGTTTCTTGGTGCTTGTTTGTTATTTGGGCTTTGTTATTTGTTTCTTTAATCATTTTTAAAACTTGACTATTTAATTTCTTCCTTACCATCCTGTTTCGGCTCAGGAGGTTTATTAGCTAGTGCAGCAGCTTTTTCCTCTGCAGTTTTCTTTACTGCTGCAATTTTCTCAGCTTCTTTCTTTACCTGCAACTCTTCAAAGTTTTTCTTCTTCTGAATTCTTTCTTCGGGTAGAAGTGTTACAAAATCAAAAACCAGGTTCTCTCTCTGAAATTCAGAGAATTCATAAACATCAGTCATATAAATACATACAGTCGGGCAGGGGAACACACACAATTGGCAATAACAGCACTTGGCAAAATCAATATTAAACGTAGTTACCCACAAAGCTTTCTTTTTTCCGTTTGATGTTGTTCCGAGGTCTTCACCGGGAATTGATTTGACTGTTTCGATCTCGATGCAATTAACCGGACAGGCACGAGCACATTGATCGCATCCGATGCAATCATCCATATTAACATAAAGTCTGTTGCGTTCCCTTTCAGGCAATTGTGGTTTTACTGAAGGATACTGAATAGTAACTGCAGGCACAAACAAATGCCTGAATGTTACTTTCATTCCAATCAAAATAGTATATAAACCTTGCCAGAAATTGTAAATATAATCTCTCATATCACATCAATGCTATTAAACCAACTAATAAAAGAATTACAAATGAAAAAGGAATTAAATATTTCCAGCAGAATGCCATAAGTTGATCTACCCTGAATCGTGGTAATGTCCATCTTAACCACATCTGCACAAACACAAAGAATAATCCTTTTGAAGTGAACCAGAAAAATTGTTCAATTGGAACTAACCACGTCCAGCCGAGAGTATTTCCAAGATATCCAAATGGTGATTGATATCCACCAAAAAACAATACTGCAACAATTGCAGAAACAGCAAACATATTTGCGTACTCTGCAAGGAAGAACATCGCGAATTTCATTCCTGAGTATTCTGTGTGATAGCCAGATACTAATTCAGATTCTGCTTCGGGAATATCGAATGGTGTTCTGTTTACTTCTGCGAGAGTACTTGTGTAAATTATTAAGCATCCCATAATCATAAATGGAATTAATAATATTTTCTGCAATCCAACTGCCGGACCACCAAGAATCAACCAATTCCAGAAGTAAGCGGTTTGCAATTCACTTAAATCATAAAGACTTAATGTACCAGTTAGCATTACAATCATCAGAATGATCATAAGAGTTGGAATCTCGTAACTAATTATCTGAGCAGCAGCCCTCATTGCACCGAGAAGTGAGTATTTATTATTAGAAGCCCAGCCTGCCATAAGAATTCCAGCGACAACAAGTCCTGTAACACCAACAATAAAAATTAATCCGAGATCGATTTTTGAACCGATAAAAAATCCGGAGAAGGGAATTGCAGCAAATGCAGCATAGCTTCCAATAAAGACCAGCAACGGTGCAAAATTGAATAGAGTTTTATCAGTTGCGGTTGGAACCAAATCTTCTTTTTGAAGAAGCTTAAATATATCGGCAACGGTTTGAAGAATTCCATGATATCCAGTTCGCATTGGTCCGAGTCTATCCTGCATATGAGCAGAAACTTTTCGCTCCATTAAGACTGCGAATAATGCAAAAGGAAGTATGAACACAAATAATGGCAGCAAGCTGACAATAAACATTGCGAGGATTTCATTTCCGGTAAGATTATATAACCAGTCGTACATCATCTGTCGATTTCTCCTAAAACAATATCGACACTTCCGAGAATTGCTACAACATCAGCTACCATAAAACCTTTACATAGTTCAGGGAAAACCTGCATAGTAACGAAAGATGGTGCACGAACTTTTACTCTTGCCGGATTTAATGAGCCATCACTGATAATAAAATAACCGAGTTCACCTCTTGGGTTTTCAACTCTCGTATATATTTGTCCTTCGGGTGGTTTTACTCTTTTTGGAATTGCGGAAGATACATCGCCATCAGGAATTGTATCGATAGCCTGCTCAATTATTTTCAGACTTTCTTCCATTTCCAAAACACGAACGTAATACCTATCCCAGCAGTCACCGGTTTTTCCTTTTTCACCACTTCCAACAGGAATTTCATAATCGAACTTATGGTAAGCAGAATAAGGATCATCTCTTCTTAAATCCCATTTCAATCCGCTTGCACGGAGATTGGGACCTGTGACTCCATAATTAATAGCTGTCTCAATTGGTAGAATGCCAACATTCGCAGTTCTTTCAATAAAAATTCTATTGTAAGAAAGAAGCTCATTCAACTCTTTAACATTTGGTCTGAAATCTTTAATAAATTCTTTTGTCAGTCTGATGAAATCAGGATGAAGATCGTGAGAAAGTCCGCCAATCCAGATGTAGTTATAAAGAAGTCTTGCACCGCATGTAATTTCAAATAGGTGAAGAATTCTTTCTCTGTCTCTGAAGCAAAATAGAAATGGAGTGAATGCACCAATGTCAGCTCCGTATGTTCCAAGTGCAACAAGGTGAGAAGCAATTCTCTGCAGTTCTCCCATAATCACTCTAATGTATTCAACACGTTCAGGGACTTCAATTTTCATTAATCTTTCCATCGCAAGAGCATATCCAAATTCATTATACATCGAAGCAAGATAGTCCATTCTATCAGTGTAAGGAATTATTTGAGGATAAGTCATCGCTTCACAGTGTTTCTCAAAACATCTATGGAGGTAACCAATATGAGGAACAACATCAATTATAATTTCACCATCAATCTGAAGCTCTAACCTCAACACACCATGTGTGGATGGATGCTGCGGTCCCATGTTCAATACCATTTCTTCGGTCTTTAGTTTTGAGTCCTTAGTATTTTGTATTGAGTATTGAGTCATTTTGTTGTTTTATTTAGCGCCATTAACTTTCTATGTTAATAAGGAACTTTCATTCCCTGGTAAAATTCAGGATTCTTATAATCTTTTCTTAAAGGAAAACCATACTCCCAATCGTAAGGCATAAGGATTCTTCTGAGATCGGGATGATTTAGAAATATAATTCCGTACATATCATAAGCTTCTCGTTCATGCCAGTCTGCACCTTTCCAAGATTCAGTAACTGTTACGACTTCGGGTTTTTCTCTGTCAGCGGAAGTTTTCAGAGTAAGCTTATGTCTTAATTTTGTTGATTCCAGATGATAGTAAACGCTAAGGGTTCCACCATTAATCGTCTCTAGTCCTTTATCATCCTTTACTTTGGTTCCATTTGCATCATCAACTCCGGAAAGATTCATAAGTGAATCGAATAGTAACTCTTTATCATCTCTCAGGAATAAACATATTTTGTCAATCTCAAGAGGATGAACAACAATAAAAGGTTCAACAGGTTTATCAGTCTTGAGTTCGATGATTGATGAACCAAATTTTTCTTTTAGTTGATTAAATATTTCTTCAGCAGTTTTCATGCACTCTTTCCGACAAAGCCGGACCTAATCGGTTTAACAATTGATTCATTTCTGATTTTTTCCTGAAGCTTCAATAAGCCTTCAAGCAAAGCCTCTGGTCTTGGCGGACAGCCGGGCACATACACATCAACCGGAATGACACGATCTACTCCTTTTAAAACATGATAACCGTGTTCCCAGTAAGGACCACCGCAGTTTGAACAGCTTCCCATTGAAATAACGTATTTTGGATCCGGCATCTGTTCATACAATCTTTTTATTCGAATAGCCATCTTGAATGTTACAGTGCCTGAAATAATAATAACATCTGATTGTCTTGGTGAAGGACGGGGGATAACTCCAAACCTGTCAAAATCATAATGTGATGCAGAAGTTGCCATCATTTCGATTGCACAGCAGGCTAATCCAAAACCAACTTGCCAGAGAGAAGACAGTCTTGCCCAATTAAAGAGATCTTCGGTTTTCGCAATAACTATATTACCCTCTGTAAATTCCTGATCCAGTAATCCCATATTCAGCTTGCAGTATTTAGTTCTTCTTTTTTAATTTCAGTTGATTTAATAGTATCTAAGGTAGGTTCTTTGATCTTTGGTCTTGCCCATTCGAGGTCTCCCTTTTTCCATTCATAAGCCATACCCACACCTAAAAGAATAAGGAAAATTGCCCCAATCAAGTATCCAACAATTCCCATTTCCTTATATACCAGCGCCCAGGGAATAAGAAGAACTACTTCGACATCGAATATTAGAAAGATAAGTGCAACAACATAAAAACGTATATTGAATTTAACCCAGGGAGAACCTTCGGGATTTTCACCGCACTCATAAGTAGTAAGTTTTTCAAAAGTGGGTCGTTTTGGACGGAGAAGACGTGCAACATAAATTGCAACGACAACAAATAAAGCTGCTGTTAAAATGAA
This sequence comes from Ignavibacteriaceae bacterium, assembly GCA_035478175.1. Classification (GTDB taxonomy): domain Bacteria; phylum Bacteroidota; class Ignavibacteria; order Ignavibacteriales; family Ignavibacteriaceae; genus IGN2. The sequence continues at coordinate 53,067 of DATIJX010000072.1, read as the reverse complement.
GACAAAGATCTTACCGAATTCTGTTAGCATTAATTCCAAAAATTTAGTGGGAAAATTAACATTACTGTTAAGTAATGTCAAGAAAAGTTTTATTAATAGTATCATCTTTCTTTAAATTGTATCTGATAATCATAAAATATATTTTTCAAGAAGAGAATACTTTTTGAATATTTAAGTATTTTTGGAAGAAATTAAATATCTTCTATAAATACTTTTAACTAATAATAAATTTTAATGGATTTAGTAAAAGTTTATCTTATTCAAAGTATAACCACAGCAGCTAATAACCTTCGGCTCAACGCACAGCAGATTGAGGTTGTTGGATTATTGCGTGAGACTGTTGTCAACTCAAAGGACCTCGGTGCTGAACTTCTCTTGATGAAAAAAACGACCGAGCTTTCGAAGTTAGCAATCCGGTTAAGTGAAATTCATTCTTTCTTATCTCAGGGCAAAGTTGACTTCGTTAAAATTTCAGAACAGTTCAGGGAACATAGCAGATATTTAATCAGGGATTTAAATCAGTTCCTGGAAAACGTCAGTCCTAAGATTTATAAAGATGCTTTCAATAAAATTAATAATAATCATTCAACACCAATTGATGTTGAACTGATTGACCGCAGTAACTTAGCCGGTGAAATAATGGTTGCAAATGTTTCGAAAGCCGATGAAAATCTTACAGAAGAAAAGAAGACGAATTTTAAACCAGCAATAGATTTTGAAAAAAAGATTCTCAGGCCAATAAAATCTTTGGATGAACTTTTAAAGAAAATACCTTATGGTAAAGTGACAGATAGTGAGCTAAAAGAATATTTTGAACTAATGCGAGAGCATGCCTCACTTTCATCCTTAAATGGTTTTCAGGTTATTTCTAAAATGCACGAAATCATAGCATCAGCATTGTATGCAATAAATAATGGTAAATTATTAGTTGATAAGACAATAATCGAATCACTTCGAGCTTGTTTAATTGTGATAGTTGCAGTTGTTAAAAGAAAGGAAGTTGATATTACTGGCTACCTAAATAGAGCTGAAGAATTCGGTAACAAATACTTTAAACAAAATAGTCAGGTATAGAATGATGAATTTATACGCAGTTATAATGGCTGGTGGAATTGGTGCAAGGTTCTGGCCAAGGAGCAAGAAGAAAAGTCCAAAACAACTTTTGAAGATTATTGGCGAAAGAACAATGATTCAGGAAACTTTTGAAAGGTTAAATGGACTCGTTCCGAAAGAAAATATTTTAATCGTTACCAATGAAACTCAGAAACCCGGCATTATGGAACAGCTTCCAGAAATTCCGGTTGAAAATATTATCGTCGAACCGTTTGGAAGAAACACAGCAGCGTGTATTGGTCTGGCATCTGTAATTATTCAGCAGAGGTCTGCTGATGCTATTACTTTTGTCATGCCAGCCGATCATATTATAAAAGACAATGAAAAATTTATTGATACATTAAAGACAGCAGCACAATTTGCATACGATAATACCGCACTCGTTACAATTGGAATTCAACCAGCCAAACCAGAGACTGGTTACGGATATATTCAGATTGATGAAGACTTGGGAAAAAATAATGTATATAAGGTTTTAACATTTGCTGAGAAGCCAAACTACGCAACCGCAGTTAGTTTTATAAAAAGCGGTGACTTCTTTTGGAATAGTGGTATGTTCATCTGGAAGATTGATACAATTTTAAATGAAATTAATCGTCATATGCCGGATTTGTATGAAGGTCTAATTCAAATGAAAGATCAATTAAACAATCCTGATTTTCCGAATATTCTTTCTGATATATATGGTCACTTAAAAAGCATATCCATTGATTATGGTATAATGGAAAAATCCGACATAGTATTTCTTGTAAAAGGTCAGTTCAGCTGGAGTGATGTCGGAAGCTGGGAAGCAGTTTATGAACTAAGTGATAAAGATCAGGATGGAAATGTTAAAGTGGGAACTATTTATACTGATATGGCAATGGATTCCTATATATACTCTCCGGATAAATTCACAGCAGTCATCGGATTGGATAATATAATTGTTATTAACCACGACAATGCTTTGCTTATTTGTAAAAGGGATAAAGCGCAGGATGTGAAAAACATAATTGATTACCTCAAGCTTAATAAGTTGAACGATCATCTATAATTATTGATGAAAAAGGTAATTACTGAGAGGGACATTCTAGAACTTGAGAAACAGGGGATAAAAGTTTTAGTAATAACAAAAGATACAGTTATCACACCACTAGCTTTGGATCGGATTCGCTTTTCTAAATTTACTATTATTGAAAAAGAGATACCACAATCAGAAATCACTCATTCATCAGATGCTGGCAATTCAACTACCGGAAAAAGAATAATTATTGGCAGTGATCATACTGGCTTCAGAATAAAAAATATTTTGATTAAATATTTAGTTGAAAAAGGATATCAAATAACTGATGCCGGTACTTTTGATGAAAAGCCGTGTGATTATCCTGACTATGCAAAGATTGTTGCAACAAGTGTTTCCAAAGGCGATTCAGATTTTGGCATTTTGATAGATGCCACAGGAATTCCTTCTGCAATAGCTGCTAACAAAGTTAAAGGAATTAGGGCAGCGACTTGTTATAACGCTTTCAGTGCCCGAAGTTCGCGCGCGCACAATAACGCAAATGTTTTAGTAGTTGGGGCAAGAGCATTGGGTGAAGAAACAATTAAACTGATTGTTGATGAGTGGTTGTCAACTCAATTTGAAAGTGGAAGACATCAGAAAAGACTGGACAAAATCACTGACCTTGAAAATGGTAAGACAGATTAAGTTCCTTCTTTATTCAATCATATTTTGAAATAACGCCTTTATACCATAAATTTCATTAGCCAAAAAAGATATTACAAACAGATTTCGATATATAACCAGCCAGGGTCACCTCTGAAAAGAAATTATCATAAACCATTAGTAGGATTTACCTTAAATTGCTCATTATAAATTCGCCTGTTGAAGAAATTATAGAAATAAATCGTCACATTTATCTTCTTAAAGTATTTTCTCCACAACTTACATCAATCATTAAGCCCGGTCAATTTCTGAATATCAGAGTAACTGAAAGGGTTTATCCTTTGCTCAGAAGACCATTTAGTGTTTGTGATGTGGAAGGGAACCATCTTTACCTTATGTTTAATATTTTGGGTGAAGGAACGAATATACTTGCTCATAAGCCGATTGGTTCTGATCTTGACATTCTTGGTCCTTTGGGTAATGGATTTAACATTGATGGGGATTACGAAACTGCCGTGATTGTTGCTGGTGGATTAGGTGCGGCTCCGTTTCCTTATCTAACTCGCAAGCTGAACGGAAAGAAAAATATACTTTCATTTATCGGTGGAAGAACTAAGGATGATGTTATTACTTATAACTTAAAGAATGTTATTGAGGCTTCCGATGATGGTTCGCTTGGTTTTAAGGGTAATGTAGTTCAATTGCTTAGTCAAAATCTTGAATTATTAAAATCAAAGAAAATTAAAATGTTTGCCTGTGGACCTACAGTAATGCTTCGGGCATTAAAAGAATTTTGTATTAAGAATGAATTTGAGTGCGAAGCATCAACTGAATGTGCAATGGCTTGCGGCTTTGGAATTTGCCAGGGTTGCCCGATTGAATCCACAACTGAAAGTGATAAATATTTATTGGTCTGCAAAGATGGTCCGGTGTTCAATATTAAAGATGTTGTAATATGAGCAATGTAGATCTGTCTGTAAAAATTGGTTCACTTACTTTACGAAATCCGATTTTGCTCGCATCGGGAACTGTTGGTTATGGAAATGAGATGGCTGAGTTTACTGATTTGAATAAGCTTGGTGGTATTGTAACAAAATCCTTAAGTCTTAAACCCCGGAAAGGAAATCCACCGCAAAGAATAGTTGAAACCCCTGCAGGAATGTTAAATGCAATTGGTCTGGCTAATGTTGGAGTAGAAGTTTTCTTGAAAGAGAAAATCCCATTCCTCAAACAATTTGATGTACCGATAATTTGCAACATAGCAGCAAGCACTATTGATGAGTATGTTGAGTGTACGAGAATACTTACTGCAGAAGAAACTATCAAAGCCTTTGAGATTAATGTTTCCTGCCCAAATGTTAAAGAGGGAGGTCTATCATTTGGTAATGATTTGAATTCAGTTGCAAAGATTACAGAAAAGGTTCGCGCAGTTACACAGAAACCTATAATTATTAAACTCTCGCCAAATGTTTCATACATTGCTGAATTTGCCAGGATAGCAAAAGAAAACGGTGCTGATGCAGTGTCGGCCATTAACACACTTGTTGGAGCAGCTTTTAATATTTTCACGCGTAAACCAAAAATTCATAATGTAACTGGAGGGTTATCAGGTCCTGCAATAAAGCCAATCGCAATTGCAAAAGTTCTTGAGATTTCAAGGCAGGTAGATATACCAATTATCGGCATTGGTGGAATAATGGACTGGAGAGATGTTATTGAATTTATGATCGCCGGTTCCTCAGCAGTTCAAATAGGAACGTTGAATTTCATTGATCCTTCTGCACCGGGAAAAATAGTTAATCAACTGGAAGAACATTGTATTAAAAACGGAATTGAAAAAATTTCATCACTCATCGCATCATATCAATTATAATTGAATGGATCTTGAAACTTCGCTGAAGAAACTTTTCTCTCTTCATACTTTTGGAATAAAACTTGGTTTGGAAAATACAATTGGTTTTCTTGACCATTTGGGAAATCCTCAGCGAGCATTAAAGACAATCCACATTGCTGGTTCAAATGGAAAGGGAAGCACATCTTCATTCATTGCCAGTATTTTACAGGAGTTTGGGTTAAAAGTTGGCTTATATACTTCGCCGCACTTTGTGAAGTTCAATGAAAGAGTTGTGATAAACGGAAAACAAATTGAAGATGAATTTGTTGCTACGTTCATATCAGATAATGAAAAATATATTGATGAAAAACAATTAACATTTTTTGAAGTTACCACCTCTATGGCTTTCCAATATTTCAAAGATATGAAAACAGATTATTGTGTAATTGAAACCGGACTTGGTGGTAGGCTTGATTCGACTAATGTATTGGATCCTTTAGCTGTAGTGATAACATCCATTAGTCTTGAACATACAAATGTACTTGGAGATACAATTGAACAGATTACCTCTGAGAAGGCAGCGATAATTAAGAACAGTTCAAATGTTTTTACAGGTATACTAAAAAAGGAAGCAGAAGGAGTTATTGAGCAGAAATGCAAAGAGACTAATAGTATTCTTTATCCTATGAAAGATTTCATAATTGAATCAGATGATCAAATAAGATTACTAATTGATAAAGAAAATCAGCTTGAAATGAATCCTCCGTTAAAAGGTAAATATCAAAAATACAATGCTGCACTTGCTGCACTCACTGTATCAAAGACATTTTTATTTAATGATGAAAAAAAATATTTAAGTGGTATTGAAAATGTTTCAAAGAACACAGGATTGCAGGGAAGGTATGAATATTTTCATAAGGACCCGACAATAATTTTTGATTCAGCACACAATCCTGAAGGCATTGAGAACTTTTTAACTGAGTTTGCCAAAGAAGCTGGCAATTATAAAAAGAGGACATTATTATTTGGAGCGATGAGAGATAAAGCTATTGGAGATATGCTTTTAATGCTTTCTAAATATTTTGATGAAATAATCATAACGGAAATTCAGTACGAGCGGGCAGCTAAAGCGGAAGAGATTAGTGAGCTCTGCAAACCATTTAATATCCCAATAAAACAGTTAAATGAGCCAGCAAAATTTGTTCGTAGTTTTACAACAAGAAGTGCGGATGAGTGCATGGTAGTGCTTGGAAGTATGTATCTGCTGGGTGAAATTAAGCAGCAATTACTGGTAGGAGTAGCTTGACATTTAAGAATTTAAGGTTTATGTTTCGGTGAGCCGCAAAAACCTATCAAGAAATAAACAATTTGTTATCATTAATAAATTATTCCCCGAATACACAGACTGGTTAGAACCAGTTAAAATTATATGTTAAATAACTAAACCTTCATCTGACAACAATAACTCAGGGTCAATATTATGCCAATGGATATATCCGCACTCAAATCAAAGAAGATTGTAGAATTAAATGAGATAGCCAAAGAACTGAATATTCCCGGCTACAGCGATCTTCGCAAGCAGGAATTGATTTTCAAAATTCTTGAAGCGCAGACTTCTAAAGATGGACTTACTTTCTCAAAGGGTGTGCTTGAAGTCCTTCCTGATGGATATGGATTTCTTCGTTCTTCAGATTACAATTATCTTCCATCACCGGACGATATTTATGTATCTCCTTCACAGATTAAAAAGTTCAGCTTACGAACCGGTGATTTTGTTAGCGGACAGGTAAGGCCTCCAAAAGAAGGTGAAAGATTTTTTGCTTTGCTCAGGGTTGAAGCAGTAAATAATCAAGCACCTGAGAATATTCGTGAGCGAACTTTGTTTGATAACCTTGTTCCTGTATATCCGACGAAAAAGATTAATCTTGAATCTGCACCTGGTGAATATTCCATGAGAGTTATGGATATGCTTGCACCAATTGGTAAAGGACAAAGAGGATTGATAGTGTCCCCGCCGAAAAGTGGTAAAACTGTTTTACTTCAGAAAATTGCTAATTCAATTACAAGAAATCATCCGGAAATAAAACTCATTGTATTATTGATTGATGAGCGGCCGGAAGAAGTAACTGATATGGAGCGTTCAGTTCAGGGTGAAGTTATTAGTTCAACATTTGATGAACCTGCTGATAGACACGTTCAGGTTGCTGATATGGTCATCGAAAAAGCTAAAAGAATGGTTGAAGCAAATGAGCACGTTGTGATTTTGCTGGATAGTATTACAAGATTGGCAAGAGCACATAACATAGTTGTTCCTCATAGCGGAAGAATTTTATCAGGTGGTGTGGATTCAAATGCACTTCATAAACCAAAAAGATTCTTTGGCGCTGCAAGAAACACTGAAGACGGCGGCAGCTTAACTATTATCGCAACTGCTTTGATCGATACCGGCAGTAGAATGGATGACGTTATTTTTGAGGAATTCAAAGGAACAGGTAATATGGAACTTGTTCTCAATCGTGATTTAAGTGACAGAAGAATTTTCCCGGCGATCGATGTAAATCGCTCAGGAACCAGACGTGAAGATTTACTCTTAAAGGAAGATGATTTAGGAAAGATTTGGATTCTAAGAAAAATTCTCAGTGACTTTAGCCCTGTTGAGGCGATGGAATTCCTGATTGACAAAATCAGAGGAACTAAGAATAACAAAGACTTTTTGAACAATATGAACAACTAACAGGTAATTGACTAATTATCTGCAACTAATTTTGCCTTGCTTTTTACATTGATCTGGATGATTTTTCATCAAAAAGAAATAACGTGAAAAAGTTTTTATTCAGCTTCTTTCTTATTTGCACTTCAATATTTGGACAGCCGGATTTTATTCCTAGACTACCCTTTGAATCAGAAGTAATTGCTTTACCCAGAACTGATGGTGATTTTTCAGTCAATTTCATATACAAAATTCCATACAGGCTGCTTGTATTTGAGAGAAAATTGGATTCATTTGATGCTGGATTTCGTGTTACTGTAGAAATACTCGATGAAGATTCAAAATTAGTTGTAAGGGATATGAGTGATAGCAAGGTCATAGTTAAAAATTTTGAAGAGACTAATGATTATAATCTTTTCTTACAGGATTTCTTAAGCTTTAAACTGAAATCAGGAGAATATAAAATCTCAGCCCATATTTCGGATATGAACTCTACCGGTGAACTTAAACTCGAACCTATAAAATTGGATCTGGAGGAATATCAGGATAAACTAGTACAGCATCCTCTGGTAATTAGCTCACGGGATATTATGTGTGACGATAAAAAGAATTTTATTCTTGCAAATTCAGGTGGTAATGTTCCTTTCAGTAGTGACAAATTTCATCTGATTATACCTGTCACTGATACTTCAATTACTGAAATTGATGTCATCATAGAAAACAATGACGAAGTTATAATTTCTACAAAAGTTAATGAATCGTATGTCATTCCTATTGGAATAGCTGAATGTGAAAAGCATTTATCAGTAACTACTAATTCTGAAGCAATCTCACTTAGAAATTTTGTTTTGAGAAACGTTAATGATAAACTTATCGAAGGTGAAGTAACATTAAAGGTAATGAATAAGGAGAAATCTGTCGATGAAAAATACCTATCGAAAATCATTTGGTTTAATAAGCCATTATCTTTAATGGATCCTGAAAAAGCAATTGAGTTCTTAAACTTTGTAGAATCTGATTCAGTTGTGTCTTCACTTTTATCGAATAGCAGTTCTGACTATCCAAAAGTATTGAAAGATTATTGGGCGAATTTTGATCCCACTCCGGAAACAACATATAATGAAGTAATGTTTGAATATTACAGCCGTGTGGATTATTCAATAAAAGAGTTCAAAGGTATCGGCAAAGGGAATGGTGCAAAAACGGATCGAGGTATTGTGTATATCAAATTTGGTAAACCAGAAAAAATTGATCGCTCTTCAAATCTACAAGGTCAGGTTATGGAAATATGGTCTTACTTAAATCCTGACAGAAAATTTACATTTGTTGATAAAAAAGGTACCGGTAACTTTTCTTTGACTGAGAATTGATGAAGAGAATTGTTTTCACATGTGGTGATATTAATGGAATCGGACCGGAAATTGCGCTTAAAGCACTTAACAAAATCACTTCAAAAAATAAAGCTACTCAGTTTATACTGATCATCCCCGAAAATGTTTTCACAAAAGCATCACTCTTAATCAGACCTCGCTTTGGTTTCCAGAAAGTGGAAGATATTATGTTTAATAATATTGATTCTTCTCAAGTAATTATTTTAACTACCAAATCATTTAAACAGAACATTAGCAAACCGACAGCATCTTCAGGTGAAGCTGCATATCTTGCATTGAAGATATCTTTCGATTTATTGAACAAAAAATTAGCAGACGCGGTTGTAACTGCGCCTGTATCAAAGACAGCGTTGAATCTTGCCGGAGTAAAATATCCAGGACAAACTGAGATGTATGCTGATTGGTGTGGAATTAATAATTTTGTAATGACGTTCCTTTCCAAAAAGTTAAGAGTTGCGCTTTATTCTATTCATATCCCATTAAGGGAAGTCTCTAAGTCATTGAATTTAAAAGCATTATCAGGAAAATTTGATACTTTGATACGTATGCTGCACATTGATCTCGGAATCAATAATCCAAAGATAGCCGTACTGGGTTTGAATCCTCACGCAGGTGAAAGTGGGATTATTGGCAGTGAGGAAAGAGAAATAATTGAACCGTTTATTGAGCAAAAAAAATACTCAGGTATTGTTGATGGCCCATTTTCATCTGACGCCTTTTTTGCTAATAGACGATTTGAAAATTACGATATGGTATTTGGTCTATATCACGACCAGGTTTTAATTCCGTTTAAATATATTAATTCTGGAAAGGGTGTTAATTATTCAGCAGGCTTACCGATAATAAGAACTTCGCCGGATCACGGTACAGCATACGATATTGCCGGAAAGGGAATAGCCGATGAATCAAGCATGATTGAAGCTTACAAGTATGCGGAATTGATTCTGAGCAATAGAAAGAAAAAGATTTACAACAGATGAAGGTCAAACCTTACGAGCAAGTTTCTGCTATTTATGATGGTTTGATGAAAAAATTAGATTATGCCAGTTGGTCAAAATATATTCTGTTAATAGCAAAAGAAAACGTACAGGACAAAGCAAAATTTCTTGAGCTGGGGGCAGGGAATTGCAAGATGGCTAAAATACTTTCAGAAAAGTACAAAAATTATTATGCTTCGGATATTTCATTGTCGATGCTCCGCTCTAGTGATAAAAATAATCTGAAAAAGATTTGTTGTGATATGATTTCACTTCCGTTCAAAGCAAAATTTGATTTTATTTTCTCTGCATTTGATTGCGTGAACTACATTTTGAAACAGAAATCGCTTCAAAATTTTTTTAATGGAATAAACTACTTGCTTGAGGAAGATGGGCTTTTTACATTCGATGCAAGCCTGGAGACAAACAGTTTGAATTTCAGTATTAGTAAATCCACTGAGGGACGGCATAATGATTATCAGTATAGGATGTTAAGCAAGTATAACAAGCGAAGCAGAATTCATTCAAATCATTTCTATATTAGAGACGAATTTGGAAATGAATTTAAAGAAGTACACAAAGAAAAAATTTATAAAATTGATACGTTCTTCAAACTTGCAGAAAAAGCAGGTTTATATACTGAAGCCTGTTATGATTGTTTTACATTTAAAGATGTCAAACAAAATTCCCAAAGGGCACAATTTATTATGAGGAAAATTAACTGATGATGCTTTCATTTGATAATGTAGAATTTCATTATAAGAACCAGCCCGTATTCACAAACCTGAATATGGAATTGGACTATGGTGAATTTGTTTTTGTAATTGGGAAGAGTGGAATTGGCAAAAGCACATTGATGCAATTAATTTATATGAATCAATTTCCACTCACCGGAACCGTCCGTATTGCAGAGTTTGATTCACAGACAATTAAACCATCTCAAATTCCATTACTAAGAAGAAAAATTGGTGTGATCTTTCAGGACTTTAAGCTGCTGCCAGATCGAAACGTATATCAGAATCTTGCTTACGTAATGAAAGTAACAGGCATTTCATCCAAAGAGATAAAGAGACGAATAAATGAAACACTTACTGAAGTCGGGCTTTCACACAAAAGATTAAATAAACCTCACGAATTATCCGGCGGTGAGCAGCAAAGGGTAGCAATTGCAAGAGCAATCATAAACGAACCAATACTCGTCCTTGCTGATGAACCCACAGGGAATCTTGATCCTGAAACATCCGGTGAGATATTAGCACTTCTCAAAAAAATAAATAAAAGAGGTACGGCAGTTTTAGTTGTAACTCATAATTATGATATGGTTAAGAAGGGAAATGAAAGAGTTATAAAACTTGAGGACGGTAGAGCTTTAAAGGCAGTAATCAAACACAAAATTGAAAGCTAAAATTTAATCAGCAAGAATTTTTAATAATTCGACGTTTACTTCTTCAACTGAACCCAACCCATTAATAGAAATTACCTTTCCTTGCTTTGCATAATGTTTTAACACTGGTTCAGTCGTCTTGCGGAAAATTTCCATACGGTTTCTGATAACTTCTTCTTTATCATCATCTCTCAGATAAAAGCTATTTCTGGCTTTACAATTCGGACAACTAACTGAATTTTCGATTTCAGATAAAGTAAAAATATTTCCGCATTCTTTACAGGCTCTTCTACTATTTAGTCGTTTTACAATTTCTTCTTCATCAGCATAAATGTTAATTAATTTTATATCATTAATATTCATTTCCTGAAGAAGCTTATCAAGTTCAACTGCCTGGTTTGTTGTTCGCGGAAAACCGTCAAGGATAAACCCATCGTTGCAATCACTTTTGCTGAATCTGTATTTAATTATTCCAAGCATAACATCATCAGGAACGAGATCACCTCTGCTCATAATTTCCTGAGCTTTCTTGCCAAGATCAGTTTCATCTTTTACTGCCTGCCTTAAAATATCACCGGTGGAGATGTGTGGAATGTTAAATTTTGCTGAAAGTAATTTTGCCTGTGTTCCTTTTCCAACACCTGGCGCCCCGAATAAAAGTAATCGCATAAGATTAATTATTTTTTATTGTAAATTAGAGAAATCTAATTGGAGTCTCAAGCTGTTGGCGGAGAAAATTTGAGCTTGGTTTGGTTTTTCAAATTATTAAAGAACTCCTCCAGAAGCTTTTTGCTTTCCTCTGCATAAATTCCAGAATAGACTTTTATTTTATGATTCGTCTTTCCATCTTCAGCAAGATTATAAATACTACCGCAGGCACCAAATTTTGGATCAAAAGTGGAAAAGTAAAGTTCCTTTACTCTTGAAGCCAGCAATGCACCTGTGCACATTATGCAAGGTTCTAGCGTAACATAAATGGAACACTCACTCAACCTCCAGTTACCAACGTGATTTGCTGCAGCATTTATCGCAATCATTTCTGCATGAGCGGTTGCATCTTTTAATCGTTCAACCTGGTTGTAACCCCGACCAATTATTTTATTGTCCTTAACTACAACAGAACCGACAGGAACTTCATTTTCTTCTAAAGCCTTTTCAGCTTCCTGAAGGGCTGCAAACATAAAACGATATTTTTCTTCTTCGAAGATCATCTGGTTCCTAAATTCCAAATGACAATTTCCAAATCACAAATAATAATTAAATTCAAATTTCGAAATTGCAAACCGATATGAAGAAAATTTTGAATTTGCTTATTTGTGCGTATTGTTATTTGATTTTTTGGATTTGTGATTTAAGCTTGTACGCCCGTAGGGATTCGAACCCCAAACCCTCAGATCCGAAGTCTGATGCTCTATCCAGTTGAGCTACGGGCGCATAATTTATGTCGCAAAAATAGAGATGAGATAATGGAATAACAATAACAAAGCCGCTGTTAAAAGCGGCTTTATAAAATTCCTGGTAAGAAATTTGCTAATTCGTAAATCCTTTGGGATAAGTCTTAAGATTATGACCGAATTTTTGTTGCTCTTCCATCCTGCAAGACCATACAAGCTCTCCGTTCCAAACAGTAATATCAGGGCAGCCGTCGCACATACTTTGTCTGCCATCAGGCATAAAATCAACAGGCTGAATGATCATCACTGATTGGTAATGGAGTTTCTTAAAAATATTAATAGGATTCTTATAATAATTAAAAAATGCTTTTCTTAATTTTTTATCTAAAGCTCCCATCAGCAGCATACTTTTTCCTTTGCGTGTCCATTTTGGTCCTGCATAGGCAAGATATTTATCAAAGAAAAGGTGATAAAACATTTGAACCATTTCCATACCTTTTCTACCAACATATCCATAAATTTTTTTCTTTGTTCCCAATCTGCCGGTCAAAAGCCATTTAAATGAATCTGGTTTTTCCGAACCATTTAAATATGCACAGGGATCGAAGTCGGGATATTCTTTTCTTATCAATTGAACTACTTCAGGAGCTTTTATATCTGCACGTGTAACTGGATCTTCATTGTAAACCAATTGACCCATATCAATCTTTTTAGGTCCAAGGTAAAAATCATATTCTTTATTATTAACTGCCCGGTAAAGTATAAAGACCATTACGTGAACGAGATCAATGTTCTTATGTGCCCACTTAACCATTTCAGGAATATATTTCATTGTATCTTCATAAACGGTGGAATTAAATGCACAGGAAATATTTCCTTCATCAGCGAGCATTTTTGCGTAATGATATCTTAACTCATTTAGCTCTAATTCATTTTTATCTTTCCAATGTGGACGACCTTGTTTGCTGTCAATATGAAAAGTGAAACCAAAGACTCCAGCTTTCTTCAGTTCTTTTAATAATTCTTTTGTTAGTGCCAATCCGTTTGTGTTGATGATCGGCTTCATATTTCTTTTTTTAACTTCCTTGACTATTTCAATAATATCAGGATGTGTGAGAGGATCACCACCAGCGATCGAGACACCGTCAGCTTTGCGTAATCTTACAAAAACATCCAGATCGTTTTTAACTTGTTCGATGGATTTATGTCCGTCCTTTTCGTTCAACCTGTAACAGCCTTCACAGTAGAGATTACATTTAGATGTTGGTTCCAGCCAGGAAATAGAATTATCTGTTAGATTCCATGGAAGGCGGTAATAGTCAAGATGATTCAGTGAATTGTTGTTCATTTTTACTCCGTATTGTGCAGATTAGTTTTATTGCAAAAAAATGACTGACAAACTTAATCTTTATGATGATTTTTCACAACGTAAAATAAAATTATCAATTGCTAATCATCAATTAATACCAGCAAAGATGTTGCTGTGATTGTGAGAACAAGAATAAGCACATAGCAATTAATACTATTGTTTCTTTTTAATTATTTATTTGATTAGTAAGTTTTAGTTGAAATTATTTTAGGAGAATGAATTGTTCAAAAATTTAATACTTATTGTAACAATAGCTTCAACTTTATCTGTAAAAGCACAAAGTGACTTTGCTGTTGGATTAAGTGGTAATGTAAATTTTCCCAACGGTAAATTCACAGAATATTTCGGAACAGGTTACGGAGGAGATGCTCATTTTCTATATCTCTTCGGAAATTCATCAATCTTTACATTGGCCATTGGTTACAACCAATTCGGATTGGACAACGATGCATTCACAGCAAAAGCAAATGAATCAGGTGTGGATGCTACGTTTAACATCGAATCAAAATTCTCAACTATACCAATTCTGCTTGGAGTTAAGTGGTATTTCTTGAAACAAAAAACTCAAAGTCCTTACATAATGATTGAAGCCGGATTTTATAATTATAATTTTACATTTAAAGGTATGGCAACTTTAGTCGAGCCAGGTGGTAACAGCATTCCAATTGAACTTCCAGAATTTGATGAAAATGGAACGGAAACCATGCTGCGAGTTTCTGCTGGATATATTTTCTTTATTCAGAAGCATTGGTTTATTGATGCATCCATTAACTACATCGTGTTAACTGATGCTTTCACTGTTGATGTGCCTGATGATCCTGAAGATGCTGGAGAAATTACGGGTGCTGCTGAAACTCTGAATTATCTCTCAGTTACTGCCGGAATTAATTATAGATTTTGAAAAACTTCATAAATTCTGGAATGTTCTTTGAATCATATTCCTGTCTAATGAAATTTCTTTCACTTATTGATTGATTTGTGCATAATTCTAAAAAATACATCATAGCAATTGTTTCATTTTTTTTGATCTTAATCTCACCTTGTGTCAACCTGATAGCAAAAGCCACAATATCAGATACTTCAGATTATGGTAAAGTTTTTGTGACAAGATGGGCAGAAGACAGAAAGTCGGCATTTTCTTTTTCATTTGATGACGGATTTAAAGCACAGTATGATAATGTGAGAACTATATTAGATTCTTATGATTTTAATGCCACCTATTTTTTACTTCCACCATTTTTGACTGAGCAACTACCGGGTATCTGGAGATACGGTACCTGGCCAATGTTTCTTGAAATGCATTCTGAAGGTTCTGAGTTAGGTTCTCATTCATTGAATCATCCCCATCTTCTTCAACTTCCGGTTGGTGATACACTAACTCAAAATACAATTCACTATGAATTATATCATTCAAAAAAAATGATAGAAGCTCGCACTAATTATGAAAAGTGCATCACATTTGCTTACCCTTATGCAGAACACAATGCTATGCTGGATTCTCTTGCAAGTTTATATTATGAATCATCGAGGGCTATTGGCATTTCACCAAATCATTTTAGTTTATCTGGTCTGGAATGGCATTCATTAAAATCATTTGAAGTGATATTTAGCGAGCCAAGAATTGTGCTTGAGGATGATCTTGACGAGCTTTATAATTTTATGAATTGGATTGAGAATTCGATTGCAAATGGGAAGTGGGGAATTCATTTAGCACACGAAGTCGTACCATTTGCTCAGCTTGGAGATTTTATATCGCAGGGCGCTTATAATCCAATCAGCAATGAATGGCTTATATTACTCTGTGAGTGGTTAGCAGAAAAAAGTTACGATAATCTAATCTGGATTGAATCAATTGGAAATATTACTAGATATATAAAAGAACGAGATGCACACTCGTATCAGGTTTTATCTCAGTCTAATTCACTTATTGAAATTTCATTAACTGATAACCTTCCCGATAATATTTATAATTATCCGCTAACTGCATATATCTCAATTCCTGAAACCTGGGAAAAAGTTTTACTTATCCAGGGAAACAACTCAAAAGTTTATGAAACTTTTAGCCTTGATACAATGCAGGTGTTACTTGCTCAGATCATTCCTGATAACGGAATTATTCAATTATATGATCATACTTCTACCTTTGTTGAAGTTGAAAACAATCAGCCGACAGATTTTATTCTGAATCAGAATTATCCAAATCCATTCAACCCAACGACAACGATAAGCTATGAAATAAAAAACTCCGGATACGTATCACTTAACTTATATGATATTCTCGGAAATAAAATAAGTGAGTTGTTCGCAGGAGAGAAATCAGCAGGCAAGCATAGTGTGCTTTTCGATGCTGGTTATTTGCCAAGTGGTGTATATACTTATGTATTGAATATTGGAGGTAAGTATCAATCAAAAAAACTAATGCTGATTAAATAATTAAATCCGAATATTTTCATTATGCACACTCCTTTTGGTATTAATCTGCTGAATAGATAATTTTGTTTCGAATTAATCTCAACTCATTTATTATTCAGAGAGCAAGATGCCTAATAAATTTTATTTATTCTTTTTCATTTTTCTTATAACCACATCTATATTCTCGCAAAGCAGATTCAACGCTGGTGCTTCGTTTAATATTGGATTTCCATCAAGTGCACTTGCAAATTTAGCTGAGACAGGTATTGGAGGTTCAGCAATCGGAGAATTTGCTTTCAGCGATAAGATAACTGCGACTCTTTCAGCATCTTATCAAAATTTTACGGGCAAGTCTGAGGGAATTGCTGTTCAAGGTAAAGTTATTAATTTCTCTATCAACTCAATTCCAGTTTTGGCTGGTGCAAGATATTATTTCTCACCGGAATTTTTCGGTGCGGCTGCAGTCGGTGTAAATTTTTTAAGAGTTACTGCTGATATTTACGAGGTTTACAGTGAAGAAAAAATTTCCACTGATTATGAAGCTAAATTTGCCGGGGAAATTGGTGCTGGTTACCGTTACAGACTTGCGGAACCATCCGTTCTCGAAATTTCCGGTAATTATCAGCTGGTTCAGGATAATTATAATTCTTTTTCCATTAGGATTGGTATCCTGATTTTGCTGGATAATATTTAAGAATCAGTACTTTATTCTTTCTTTTATTTGATAGGTATATGCTGTGAAAACTAAAATAATTTCATCGTTGATTATTCTTCTATCAATTTCGATATACCCACAGTTAAACCGTGACGAAGCATTAAAACAAGGCGGTTGGTCAGGTGGACTAGCAGGCTGGGTTGGCTGGGAAAATTTTGATCTGTCAGAAAGTTCAGGTGATGTTACAAAAAAATCTAAAGTTGATGGATTTAATTTTATTTTCAGTTCGAGAAACGGCAGCATAGTTGAAACCAACGGTGTTTTCGGATTTGATTTTCAATGGCGTGAAAGAAACCGTACCGCTACACCTGATCCCAATCCGAACAACAGCAGTGAAGCCATAAATGAAAAAGTATGGTTTCTTGGATTATGGGCAAGGTATTACATTCCATGGGGAGGAAATTTTGCAATGTTTCTGGAAGGTTCGGGTGGTTATGCTTCTTACTCTCAGAAAAATGAAACCATAACTACATTAGAATATTATTATTTAAATAAAGATGCTTATGCAAATGGATTTGCATATAATGCAGGTATTGGTATTTCACATTTTGTTTCTTCAAATGCGGCTTTTGAAATTACAGGCAGATGGGAAGGCGGCAGTTTGAATGGCGATACAGAAGATAATATGGGAGCAATAAATCCACTGAATGTAAAACTTGGAAATATTTTTATCCTCTTCGGCTTTCAGGTTTATTTGAGATAATATTTAAAGAAAAAGGAGACCACTCTCGTAATCTCCTTTTAATTCGCCCTCACCACAAAAAATTTCTATAATACAAAATCTTTACTTGAACATCTTTTCAATTTCTGCCCTGGATTTTTTTACTCCTCTTATCGAGACGATGATATATAAGACAAGTCCGCCTAATATTATCCCTGCTAATAAATAAACTGCCATTAAATTGCCCTCCGTTTTTAATATATAATTTTCAACGATTATGCCATCAAATACTTGATTCGTTAATTGATGTAATGATTGATTTCCAATAGAATTATCAGAATAATGTATCTAATTGAAATCTAAAATGAGAATTGTATCAAAAAGTTTGTCGCAGGTAAGGGGAGTTCAAGCAGGAGTGATACTTAGTTTTTATTTAGTACCAATGGTATGCCGTTGTGGAAATAAATCCTGCCAAAATTTTCGGTTATCCAGTTCAAAGGTTTCTCGGTGGGTTTATATTTTTCAACAACATTTATTCGAATAATTTCGGGTCTCTCCTGAACTGTTATAACTGAATCGCAAAATTCTTCGGGGGAAAGGCAATGAGAATCATCCAGTTCAACTTCCAATATCTTTTGCTTGTTGATGAAGATATTTTTAGTGAAAAGCCGATTTATCATCAAAGCTTTATATGTTAGAGTAACTTCGAAATTTCTCATACAGAAAATTTAAGATAAGTTATGACTATTTCAAGAGTGTCATCTTCTTAGTTTCAATATAATTTCCTACCTGCGCGTCCTTAAGGTCGAGTTCTCGGCGTGCCGTTGGCACGACGGATAAGCGGTAGAAATAAATGCCGCTCGTTAATCCTGAAGCATCAAAATCTACTTCATATCTGCCCGCTGGCTTTTCTTCACTAACTAATGTTGCAACTTCAGTCCCTAAAACATCATAAACTATCAAATTTTGCCAGCCGCTCACCGGTGACTGCCAGATGATCGATGTTACTGGATTAAATGGATTAGGATAATTCTGGTAAAGGATAAATTCTTCAGGGGAAATAACATCGTCATTAACAAAAACGGCTTCTAGTACTTCAATGTAGCATGATTTAATTAGAGTATCACTTCCCAATGAATTACTGGCTGTTAATGTAACGTTGTAGATTCCCGGCATATTGTAAACAATGTTTTGAGGATTTTTATCTGTGGAGAAAGTTGTTTCCGCGCCAGGAAACGACCACAACCAGGATGTAGGCTGATAAGATGATTGATCGTAATAATTTAGACTGGTTCCCGTAAAAATTGTTGTTGAGTCGGTAGCAAAATCAGCAACGGGTTTAAATGGCTTATTTGGCTTATATGCTTTTATATTAAATCCGGCACCTGTGATAATAAAGATACCATCTTTCGCAAGAGCAGGCCCGCAGTAAGTTAAATTAGTAACGCCAAGTTCCCAAATAACAGTTTGCAAATCCGGGCTGAAGCAAAACATTTTATTAGCATTATTATTGACATATACTTTTCCTTCACCGTCAACTGAAATTGTAGTAAATGGATCACTTTGTAAAGCTATATTTGATTTGCTTAGAACTGTTCCATCAGCAACGCTTAGAAGTTTTACAGTATCTTCATCGATTACATATAAATTCCCATTAGCAGCGCAGCCAAAATACCCGGACATTTCATTAGCAGTCGGAGTATATTCCCATTTAATTCTAAATTCTGAACCAGTATCCTCAAATGCATAAAGCTTTCCTCCATCACGGTGTAAATAAATTGTACCGTCATTTCCGATAGTAATCGGCCATTCCTGGTCGCCATCGCCTGGAAGACTGCCTGTTTCATATTTGAATTGACCTGTTTCTATATCCAGAGCAAATAATGTTTTGGGAGTATTGACTGCACCTTTATAATGATAGAAAGTGTTGCTGGTCGCTGCATATCCTGCATTTGGTCCAACGGGAACGGTATAATTATAAAACCAAATCGTTTGACCCGTGTCTTTATTCAACCTTTTACCGCGAACGATGGGATCACCATTACAGGCAAATAAAATTCCAGCGTTTCCTCCGAACATATTTTCCTGCACTGACCATTTAACTGAACCATCAACAGGCGAGAGGGCATAAAGCGAATCACTGAAATAATCGTGTGCATAAACTGCGTCTTCAGTAAATCCAACAGCAAACATTCTTGAAGTTGAATAGACCATCTTTTCCCATAACAGGTTTCCATCAACTAGCCTTCTGCATTCTATCTTCGACGTATATGGACTGAAAACAGATCGCGCTGTGATAAATTTATCGCCGAACGTAAAAACTGAATTTCCGATGCTCGTTTGACTTGAGGCAACTGTCCACGCAGGAGTAAGCACGCTGTCAGGACCAATGATTTTACTCAAACCATTTCGTTGATTTTTTCCTCCGATTGTTGGCCAGTTTTGGGAGAATAGAATTGTACTCGTTATCAGGAAAGCAAAAAAAAGAAGATTAAGTTTTCGCACAGCTTGCCCCGTGAAATAATTTAAGTTGATAAAAAATAACTGAATTTAGTTTGATTAAAATTACTAATTCAAGCCTCAATTAAAATATATAAACCTGACTAAAAATCGAAGTGATAAAATCTAATTTAAAACTGAAAAAACGGTTTCTGCCATTCATCAAAAATGAAGAATTATCCTCTTTTTTCTCTTGGCATGAGGTATAGATTGGATTAAATTTGCCAATCCAAAAAATCAATTCAATTTTTCTCAACAAGAAGGAGTTAAAAGTGTGCAGATTAAATTATTTATTTCTACTGGGATTTCTGACAATGATGTTCGTTGAAATCAATGCAGGAGATCAGAATATTTTACCTTATCCAATCCATCAGTATAAGCTTGCTAATGGATTAAACGTAGTTACTGTTCCGTTCGATAGTCCAGGTTTAGCAGCGTTTTATATTGTGGTAAGTGTTGGTTCGAGGAATGAAGTAGAACCCGGTGTCACAGGCTTCGCTCATTTCTTTGAACATATGATGTTCAGGGGAACTGATAAATATCCGCGAGAGAGATACACAGAAGTTTTAAAAATGACAGGTGCCGGTGCAAATGCAAACACCTCACTTGATAGAACTATTTATCACATGACTGGTAATGTTGATTATCTCGAAAAAATGTTTGAGCTTGAATCAGACAGGTTTATGAATCTGAATTATCCAGAACACGACTTCAAAGTTGAAGCAGGAGCAGTGAAGGGTGAATACACAAAGAACTTCGCTAATCCTTATCAGCGTCTCTATGAAAGTTTGGTTAACACTGCATTTGATGCTCATACTTATAAACATACAACTATGGGATTTTTTGAAGATATTGTTGATATGCCGAATCAATATGAATACTCAAAGATATTTTTCGATCGGTATTACAGACCTGAATATTCAACTGTTGTAGTTGTTGGTGATGTAACTGCTGAGAAAGTAAATGCATTGGCTGAAAAATATTTCAATAATTGGAAGCCGGGTGATTATACTGTCCAGATTCCCGTTGAACCTGAGCAAAACGAGAAGCGAGCTATTCATTTGCCGGATGGGTCTATACCTCCATTTATGAGTTTGAATTACAAAGGTCCTTCTTTCAGCGATTCTAAAATTGATATGGCTGCTCTCGATGTTCTTAGTACAATTCTATTCTCACAAAACTCTGAGCTTTATAAAAAACTCGTTGTTGAAGAACAGAAGTTAAGATTCCTTGGTGGCGGTGCTATGAATACAAGAGATCCTTACCTGATAAATATTCAGGCGTCGTTTATCAGCAAGGATGATTTTCAATATGTTAGAGATGAAATTTCAAATGCGATAAAAGATATAAGGACAAATGGCGTTAGTCAGAAAATTCTTGAAGAAACAAAATCAAACTTAAAATACAGCTTTGCTATGAGTATTGATAATCCTGATGTTATTGCAAATTCACTTTGTCAGTTTATTTACCTGACTGGTGATCCTGAAGCTTTGAACAGGTTTTATTCTCTTTACGATAAAGTAACGGAGGATGATATTAAGATGGTCGCAAATAAATTTTTTAATGATAATAGACTTACGATTGCTACTATCTCAGAAGATGAGAAGGGAGGAGTTGAATAATGAAAGCAATAATAATTTCACTTTTATTAAGCGGATTTATAATGGCACAACAAGTTGTTGAGTTAAAGCAGCCAAACGCATCAAAGATGGTTGTAAAGTTTATGTTTAAAAACGGTTCGATCTGTGATCCGCATGGCAAAGAAGGATTGACATATACAACCTCTCAGGTCATCAACCAGGGTGGAACCGGGGAACTAACATATAGTGACATTCAATCTAAAATTTATCCGATGGCATCCTGGTATTCTGTCCTTGTTGATAAGGAAGCCGTTACTTTTACTTTTCAGTTTCATAAGGATTGGATAGCTGAGTTTTATCCAATTATGATGGGCTTGATTACCAATCCTTCTTTCAGTCAGGCAGATTTTGAAAGAGTTAAAAACAATCAGCAGGCTTATGTTGACCAGGTAATCCGAGCTTCTTCCGATGAAGAATACAGCAAGAAGGCTATGGAAGATTTTCTCTTTCGCGGAACAAACTACCAGCATATGGTTGAAGGAAATTCTGCTTCGGTTTCAGCCATAACTCTTGAGGATGTTAAAGCTCATTATAAAGATTTCTTCACAAGAAATAATGTTATGATTGGTATTGCCGGCAATTATCCCGAATCATTCATTGAAAAGTTAAAAACTGATTTAGCAAACCTTCCTGATATCAGACCTGCTATTCCAACCGCACCTGCAATCCAGATGCCGGATGGAATTGATGTAGAAATAATTTCAAAAGACGGCGCGTTTGGCTCAGCTATCTTTACGGGATACCCGTTAAACATAACTCGAACTAATGATGAATTTGCGGCGTTGATGGTTGCCAATTCTTATTTAGGTGAACATAGAAAATCTTACTCTAAATTATACAAGGTGATCCGGGAAGAGCGCTCGATGAATTACGGTGATTATTCTTACATTGAATGGTATCATAACGGAGGCGGTAATATGCTTCCTCCTTCTGGTGTTCCGAGACAATCAAACTATTTTGCTGTCTGGATCAGACCGGTTCAAATTGCAAAGCAACTGAAGATGCAATATGAAGAATTGAAAGATGTGAATGTTGGTCACGCTCACTTTGCATTGAGGATGGCTTTAAGAGAAATGGACAAGATGATTAAGAATGGAATTTCGCAGGAAGATTTTGAAGCAACCCGTGCATTCCTTCAGAGCTATATCAGGTTATACATTAAAAATCCTGATCAGCAGCTTGGTTATTTAATGGACTCAAAGATGTACGGCAGAGAAAATTATATTGAAGAGCTTGGAGAATTACTATCGAAAGTTACTCTTGATGACGTGAACAATGCAATAAATAAATATTTTCAGATTGACAATATGAAAATCACAATCGTCACCGATGTAAGTGAAGCCGAACCTCTTTTAGAAAGCCTGAAAAATAATTTGCCGTCGCCAATGAGTTATTCTGATTTGGTTAAAGCAGGATTATCAGAAGAGATTTTAAGCGAAGATGCTGCAACAGAGAATTTTAAGTTGAATGTTAAGAGTGTTACGATAGTTGACTCTAAGGATACGTTTAAGTGATAGAAAGCAGAAAGAATTCGAGCCGGGTTTTGCCCGGCTTTTTTATTCCGGTATCTTATAATCCATCCAGTCCAATAAAGTGTCGATAATAATTTTCTGCTCACTTTCATCAAAGCTTTTTATTCTTGTACGATGATTGCCGTCTTTTTTTGTCATCTTTAAAGCATTTGTTTCTCCGGTTAACTCAACTGCAGTAGCTGACCATGTATCAAGTTCACCGTAAATAAAAATCATATTGTTACCATGTTTTTGAATCCAGCTAGAAATATTTTGCATTGAGCAGCAATCGAATTCAGGATTCAAATCTTTGGGTAAAAATATTCTGCTGGATGGTTCTTTCACTTCCTTAAGTAAATCTTTGAAATCTGAAATATCATAACCATAGTAGCCCATCTGAGAATATGCCTGATAAACAAATGGAGTATTTAGCTGGATTTCCTGGTCCGAAAAATAATCGAATGAAGATCCCTTCTTTAAATGCTCAAACAAAATCTCATTAGAAGCATTCGTGTCAGGAATTTGTTCACAATTAGTGTATTGCCATTGCCAGAATGCAAAACCGTATTCAAGTACAACGAATTCGAAAATAAATCTATCGTTACCGAGCGAATAATTATAGCCGGAGCTTTTGGTGTCTTCGATAAACATTGGCAATAATTCATCTTCTCTTTTCAATACTTCTCTCTGGAACTGTATCATTTTATTTCTGCAATCTTCCGTACCTACGTTATTTAAGAAATGGTAAATCCTTGGATCTTCAGGCGCAAGGTTTAGTGGTGCAACATAACATACTGCGGCATCAGCATCATCAGGAAAAAAATATTTGTGCATGTATGTTGTCTGACCACCTTTACTTATTCCGGTTGTTATCCATTTGTTTTCGTAAATACTTTTCATTGTTTCAATAATTTGATGATGATCATTTGCAGATTGCTCTATTGTTAAGTATTCCCAATTTAAACTATCAGGAACAGATTCTCCGAAGTAACGATGTTCAACTACAATCTTGTTGCATTTTAAAATTGATGCGAGCTCATTTCGTCTGTTAAAATCAATATTATAACCATCAAGCTCAATCACCATAGGAAGGGATTCATCTTTATGTGATAAATAAAATTTCTGTTTGAATTTTTTACCATCCGGATTCTGATGATCGACAGGCTGTTCAATAAAGATTTTAAATGCCTCAACGTACTCTGAATCTGGCTGAATACTCTCAACACTAATAACCCAGGGTAAAGATTCTAACTTATCCTTCAAGTCGCTTTGAGTAAAAAGAGGGAAGGAACAAAAGAGCAGTATCCCAATCGTAAATACTGTAAGCTTAATATTCTTCATCGTGAGCTCCCGCTGATAATTAAAATATTTATTTTATTTTTTTCCTCTGAAAAGATATAACTGTGAAATTATCATTCCAATGAGCATCATCACACATCCGAAAAGTCCGCGCAAAGGAATTGACTCATTAAGAATCATCCAACCGCCGATAACTGCAAATACTGCTTCTAAGCTCATTATTATAGCTGCATTAGCAGGATGCGCATCACGTTGTGCAACCACCTGAATTGTGAATGCAATTCCAACTGAAAATAAACCAGCATAAAGAATAGGCAGATAAGCAAGCAAAATATTTTGAAGAATAATTGTTTCAGAAATAAGTGCTGCAATAAAACTCAGTACTGCACAAACCACGAATTGTGAAAAGGCTAATTTAAATGGATCGCTCTTTTTTGAGTAAAACCCGATTACTAAAATTTGTATCGCCCAGAAAAAAGCGCCAACCAGTACTAAAACATCACCGAGGTTTATGTCAAAGCTTTCATTAACACCTAAAAAGTACAATCCAACTATTGCTACAATTGCACCAAGCCATGTAAAGAATGAAGTTTTTTGTTTTATGAATAATCCCAGTATCGGAACAAGTATGATATAGAATCCTGTTATAAATCCTGCCTTTCCTGCATCCGTGTAAACCAAACCACCTTGTTGAAAGGTTGCTCCAAGAAAAAGAACAGTTCCAGCCGCTAATCCACCGTAAAGAAGATTTTTATCATTTAAAGGAAGAAATTTTTCCTTTTCAAATTTTCTTTTTTGATTTATAAGTAAAAGAGGAATTAATGAAAGGCTGCCGAGAGTGAATCTTGCCGTATTAAATGTAAATGGACCGAGATATTCCATTCCAGCACGCTGAGCAACGAATGCAAATCCCCAGATGACGGCGGTTAAAAGTAAAAGTAAATTTGATTTCATATTATTTATCCTGAATTTATTTCAGGAACGTTTGTCAAAATTGTAGGGAACAGTCTCCTGACTGTTCCGTATTATGTTTACGTTTAATTGCATCTAGGTTCAGACAGGAGTCTGAACCCTGCATGAGTTCCAATTTTTTTACATTTCCAAATTTTCAGAATAATGTCTTTCAATTTCCCACCTTAGCGGATTTTCTTCAATATATTTTCTTATCTGATACAATTCTTTTTCACTGCGTATTATTCTGTCATAAAATGATTTTTGCCACTTAAAATCTTGAGTGCCTTTTAATTGAGTTTTAATTCTCTTTGTAGAGTAGGATTTGAATTTTCCTATTACATCAGATAATGTTTCTATTTTTGTAGAAATATTTTTTTCTCTAGTCGGATCATTGTCGACAACAATAATAATATGTATATGATCAGGCATAATAATATAAGAATCAATTTCAATGTTATAATACTTTGGTAAATCAATCAGAATATCCTCAACAATTTTTCCAAATTCAGTAAGAATAACTTTACCATCTATAACTTTGGAGAAAAATTCTTTTCTTTCTTTAAGGCAAATAGTAATAAAATAGAAACCGAATTGAGAATAATCATATTCTTTTAATCTTGTGCTTTTTCTTTTTGGTAAAGGTTTCATAAAATCAAATCGATAAATCTAATTTTATTTAACTTCGGTTCAGACAGGAGTCTGAACCCTACAATATTTAAATATCATTTAATATCTCACTCAATGCATTCACACAGGCTTCAATATTTTCTTCATTCGATGAATAACCCATCAAACCAATTCGCCAGACTTTGCCAGCAAGTTCTCCCAGACCTGCACCGATTTCAATGTTGTACTGATTCAACAGAGTTGTTCTGACATTAGCTTCATTTATTCCTTCAGGAACTGATACGGAAGTTAGTTGTGGTAGCCTTTCATTTTCGGTCACGAATGGTTTCAATCCAATTTTGTCAAGTTCGCTAACTAGTTTCTCTCCGTTTGTTTTATGCCGCTTCCAGGAATTTTCTATTCCTTCTTCTTTCAGCAGAAGTAAGGATTCGTGAAGAGCATAAAGAGAATTTATCGGTGCCGTATGATGATAAGCTCTTTTACCAGTTCCGCTCCAGTAACCAAGAATTAAATTCAAATCCATAAACCAGCTCTGCACAGGAGTTTTTCTTTTCTTAATTAATTCAACTGCTCTTTCATTAAAAGTAACAGGGGAGAGTCCTGGCGGACAGGAGAGACATTTCTGCGAACCTGAATATGCAGCATCAATATTCCATTCATCAATCATTAAAGGAATTCCACCAAGTGAAGTAACTGTATCAGCAATAACAACGCAATTGTGCCGATGAGAAATTTCTGTTAGAGTTTTTACATCACTCTTCGCACCCGTGGAGGTTTCAGCGTGAACAAATGCACAAACAGATATTCCCTTAACTTTCTTTAACGTGTCTTCGAAAAGTTGAGGATCAATTGCTCTTCCCCACGGCATATTTACAACTACTGGTTCAGCGCCGCATCTTTCAATAATACTTTTCATCCTCCCGCCAAAAACTCCATTTATGCAAACTAAAACTTTAGCACCTGCTTCAACAAGATTGACAAGGCATGTCTCCATTCCGACTGAACCCGGACCAGACACAGCAAATGTCACTTCATTTTTAGTTTGGAAAGCATACTTCAGCAGCTCTTTTATTTCATCCATCAACTCAATGAATTTTGGATCGAGATGACCAATTGTTGGTCTTGCCATTGCTTCTAAAACTCTCGGATGAACATTTGAAGGACCGGGACCCATTAAAATTCTTTTTGGCGGAATGAAAGAAGTCATAGTTAATCCTTAATCAATTAGAGATGCATGCTTTAAAATTATTTTAAGTTCAATACTTTGAGCTTCACTTAACGGCTCAAGCGGCAGACGAGGCTGACCGCCGTAGTAACCAAGTAAATCCATAGCAGCTTTTAATCCTGCAACACCAAATTTTGAAGTTACTGCACGATTAACAGGAATCATTCTGTTCTGAATTTCTAATGCTTCATCAAATTTCTTTTCTTTGAAAAAATTATAAATATCGAGACACAGGTCGGGTGCAATATCAGCAAGCGCCAGAATTCCGCCAACTGCTCCTGCTGCTAACCCTGGATAAAGGACAGATGCAGTGCCAACCAGCACTTTAAAACTTTCAGGAACACTTGCAACTATTTCTGATATTCTTGATGGGTTCTCAGTGCTGTCTTTTAATCCTATGATATTCGGATGTTCAGCTAATTTGATAACAGTTTCAGATTCAATATTAACATCAGTGAACTTTGGAACGTTGTAAATGAATACAGGTATCATTACACTTTCAGCCACAGCAGTGTAGTAGTTTATAAAAGTATGATGCTTCATTTCAGATTTGAAGAAAGAAGGTGTAATGATGAGAGCAATATCAGCTCCCTTTTCAGCAGCTTCATTTGTCAGGGAAATCGTTTCTTTAATCGAATCGCTTCCAGTGCCAGCAATTAGTAATTTCTTAGTGTGCTCCCTGATGTTTTCAACTATACTAATTTTTTCATCCCTTGTTAGAAAAGCACTTTCTCCATTCGAACCAAACAACACATATCCAGAAAGATCTCTTCTTTCATACCTTCTGATATTTCTTAGCAGGTTGTCGATTGACAGCTCATTATCAATGAAAGTAGTGGTTAAAGGTGGAAATATTCCACTTACGTTATTTCTCATAAGTTATTGTATTTATTAAGATGAATCATTTATTAAAAATATTTTTTAATACATAAGAAAACATTTGCTGGTCTCTCTGCCAATCGTCTCACATACCATGGATACCAATGATCACCAAAACTGATCAGTGTTCTAATTTTATATCCTTCCGATGCAAGTTTAATTTGTTCTGATGTTTTAATGCCATACAACATTTGGAATTCAACTGCATTATTTGGAAGTCCAATTTTAGCAGCTTCATTCTTAACATGCTCCTGAATCAATAAATCGTGTGTACCAAATGCTGCCCTGGTTCCTTTATCCTTCATTTGTCCAAGCAGATATTTAGATAAAGACAGAAAGTTTTCATTTACCTTAGAGATTTTCGGGAACGCAACTGTTGAAGGTTCTTTGTAAGCCCCTTTGACTAATCTTATGCAAGGATTTATATCTTTCAATGATTTAATGTCGTCTATTGTTCTATATAAGTAAGCCTGAAGACATAAACCGACATTGTTATGCTTTTCTTTTACCTTCTTATAAAAGTTAATTGTCTTATCAGCATAAGAGCTATCCTCAATGTCGATAAAAACATTATTGCTTAATTGCTTTGCCTTATCTGCTATTTTCAGAAAGAGTTCGAGCGTTTTGTCAAATGATAAATCCAGTCCGATATGTGTGAGCTTTAACGATATTTCAACATCAAGTTTTTCCTTGTGGATTCTGTCGAGAAGATCAAGATAGTGTTGTGAATTAATCTCAGCTTCATCTAGATTTGTAATATTCTCGCCCAGATGTGTGAAAGTAGTTGGAATATTATGCCTCAGAAGTTCTCTTGTTGCCTCGATTGCATCTTCTACTTTTTCACCTGGCATAAAGCGTTTAACAGCCTTTTGAACAAAGCTCATCTTTGGAACACGGCTTTTCAGCCATTCATTCTTCGAAGCCCATAAAAGTATGTTTCTGCTTATGCCCATTATCGTTTGAAAAGGTTAATAGAATTGCTTAGATAAAAATATTCATTTTAAAGATAATAAAGAGAGTGGCTTAGAACTGTCATTCGTTTACTGTATTCGGAATACTTTGAGGATCTATTTTAATAATAAAGATGCCGGATCGGAGTCCGGCATAATGAATAATGTCATAATCCCGGCCAGAGCCAACCGAAAATGCCTGCAGTGAACAAAGCGTAAATCAATCCATCAAACATTGATTTGAACGTTGCTGCCCAGTTACGTTTATACCAGATGCTGTTTTGTAAAAGAGCTAAGCTGTATCCAACAAAAGCAGTAACTCCGGCAAAACGAAACACTGTAAGGTAATGCGCTCCTGGCTCAAGTGCACGACTTGCTACATACGCAGCGAAAACTCCAACTATAATTGAATAGATAAACCAAAGAGATAGCTCTTTAGCCATATTTGGTGAGCCGTTATTCATTATAGTCATCACACCAACAGGACCTTGCTTCATCTTTTCAAGGAATTCAGGCGAACCCATTTCTTTCATACTGTTAGTCTTTGGAAACATGTAATCACCCGACGGAATGTTGTGCTTACGCAAATCATCCATCACTTGTTTTTCTGATGGAAATGCAACAAAGTCATTTTTGTGATAGCCAAGCACCATATGAATGACTGAACTGATGATGAAAACTGCAACTGCCGAAAGAAGTATTGGCAGCCAAAGAGACACTATAGGAACCATAGCATAACCTCCCGTTAATTGATGAATGTTAATTATTCCCTCTGGGATTAAAAATAAGAAAAAAAGCTAATTGCAAAGAAATTCTTTAACAGGAAAATTTGATTTTTATTATTTGTTATGGCCAGAAAATAACCTTTTTATTTAAGATTGTATCTGTAGTCTGAAGTTTAAAAACAAGAATTCCACTGACTTCTAATTTTTGAAAACCAAGACAATAAATGCCACTATCTAAAACTGCATCTTCAATTTTTATACAAGAACTTTCATCTGTATTGCATATATAAAATTTTACTGAATCTGACTTTATTATTTTAAATTGAAATTGAGTAGGAGGTGAGGATGCATTAGGATAATATTTTCCTGTAGTATCTATTTCTCTTATTGGCCTAGTAACATCAGCTAAGTAACCTTTTTTATTCCAAGGATAACCGGATGGTTTGATTGCTGCTATTATTTTCGTGGAGTCAAATTGGTCACTAATTATATATTTGTCCTGATTAGGATTATTATTGTGCCTCTCTTGACTTGTTGAAGAACAGGCAACAAATAATAATGCTGATAATATTAAAATGATATAGTATTTCATAGTTCCGACATTTTCAATAGCTCATTTGCTCAGTTCTTCTTATAATCTCTTCCTGTAATTCAGGAGTGAGATCGACAAAGTAGTCGCTGTAACCTGCAACCCGGACAATTAAATCCCTATATTTTTCGGGATTCTTTTGTGCTTCTCTTAAAGTTTCTGCATCTACAACATTAAACTGGATATGGTGACCATCCATCTTGAAATAAGTTCTTATCAAAGAAACGATTTTATTAATTGATTCTTCTCCCTCAAATATTTGTGGAGAGAATTTTTGATTTAGCAGTGTCCCGCCTGTACGCAGGTGATCGATCTTGGCTGCGGATTTTAGAACTGCTGTTGGTCCATTTACATCAGCACCTTGCACCGGAGAAATTCCCTCTGATACTGGAAGACCTGAAAGTCTTCCATCAGGAGTCGCACAGGTTACACTTCCAAAGTAAACGTGACTAGTAGTTGGTAATAAATTTATTCTAAAATGTCCACCTTTTGTATTTGGCCTTCCATCAATTGCTGAGAAATAGATTTCAAAAACTGTCTTGAGAATTTCATCAGCATAATCATTATCGTTTCCATACTTTGGAGTTTCATTGAGCAAGAAGTTTTTTAAGTCATCAAATCCTTCAAAGTTTTTATTCATTGCGAAGAGAAACTCTTCCATCGAAAACTTTTTCTTATCAAACACATTATACTTAAGAGAGGTTAGTGAGTCAGTGACAGTCCCAATTCCAACACCCTGGATGTAAGAAGTGTTATACCTTGCACCACCGTTGTTATAATCCATTCCTTTGGCGATACAATCATCAATCAACAGAGACATAAATGGGGCAGGGAGGTATTCAGCATAAAGTCTTTCTATTATCACGTTTCCTTTTATCTTAACATCAGCAAAGTAATTTATTTGTTTTTTATATGCTTCAACCAGTTCATCAAAAGTTTGGAAAGTTTTTGGATCTCCAGTTTGAATACCGATTTGTTTACCTGTTCTTGGATCGATTCCGTTATTCAAAGTTATTTCAAGAATTTTTGTAAGATTGAAATATCCTGTGAGAATATAACTTTCTTTACCAAATGCACCTGTTTCAACGCAACCGCTTGCACCACCATTTCGTGCATCAACAATTGATTTACCTTGTCGTAACATTTCCTGGATTATTGCATCAGTGTTGAACAAAGAAGGCTGACCGTAACCTGTTTTGATAATCTCCAAAGCTCGCTTCACAAGCTGATCAGGATTCTTCTTACTTATCTGCACCATAGAGCTTGGCTGCAGCAGACGCATTTCTTCAATCACATCAAGAATTAAATATGTTAGTTCGTTAACTGCATCTTCACCTTTTTCATTTACTCCACCAACATTGATAAGACAAAAATCGGTGTAGGTGTTGCTCTCTTTTGAAGTGACTCCAACTTTAGGTGGCGCCGGCTGATTATTAAATTTTATCCAGAATGCCTGAAGTAGTGTTTTCGCTCCTTCTTTGTCAAGCAAACCGGATTCAATATCTCTTTTATAAAAAGGATAAAGATGCTGATCAAGCCTTCCGGGATTGAATGAATCCCAGGTGTTTAGTTCAGTAATTACTCCAAGATGAACAAACCAATAGTATTGCAATGCTTCCCAAAAAGTTTTTGGTGCATTTTCAGGAACACGGTCACAGATGCCTGCCAGCGTTTCAAGTTCATCTTTTCTTGTTTGATTATTTTCCTGTTGAGCCGCTTCATAAAGTATCAAGCTGTATCTTTTTGCAAAGCTGATCAGAGCATCGGCTGCGATATCCATTGCATTTAGTTCTTCTCTTTTTGCCAATGCTTGCGGATCCTTGTAAAAATCAAGCGAATCAATTGATGCCGTTATTTTCTCCTTAAAATCTTTCATTCCCATTCTGTAAATCTTATCATCGAGCACTGTATGACCGGGTGCACGCTGTTCCATAAATTCAGTAAACACTCCGGCTGAGTAAGCATCTTTCCATTGCTCATCCATTTCATTAAAGATTCTATCCCTGATTGATCTTCCGCTCCAGAAAGGCATTACTTCTTCAAACTGATATTTTTTTACTTCGTCATCAACTTTAAATGAAATCTTTTCACGGTTGTTGAGGATGTCAAAATCTTCAAGGCTATGTGTGCAAAGTTCAGGATAAGTTGGAGTTGCTTTGGGAAGTGGTCCTCTTTCACCTACAATTAATTCATCTTCACCCAAATACAATTCTTTGTGCTCAAGTATATATTTGAATGCTTTGGCCCTTGAAACTGGTACTGAACTCCGATCAGCTAAACCACTGGAATAAAATTCAGTTAATAATCGTGCTCTTTCAATTGAAATAGTTTCTTCAGCGTTTAAACTTTGCTCACGAAGTTTTTTTATTCTTTCATTCATACTCACCCACCGATCTTAACTTTTTGTTTTGATTCAATAAAAAATTCCCGAATATTCTCCAGGTTTTTTCTTTCAGGTGAAACTGTATCACCCATTTTATTCTCTCTTCCGTACTTAGTGTATTTACCTTCACCAGCGCGATGGTATGGAAGCAGGTTAACTTCAACTACATTATTCAGATAGGAAATAAAACCGCGAATAGCGAAGAGGTTCTCATTTGTATCATTAAGTTCAGGCACAATTGGAACTCTGATGATAATTTTTTTTCCAAGCTTATCAACTTCAATTAAATTTTTGAGGATAATTTGATTTGATACACCAGTGTATTCCTGATGCTTATCATCATTCATCAATTTAATATCATATAAAAACAGATCAGTTGATTGAGCAATATCGGTTATAATATCAGTTGATGCAAATCCGCTCGTATCAACTACTGTATGAATCCCGTTCGCCTGACATTCCTCTAACATTTCCTTCAAAAACTCAGGCTGCATAAGAGGCTCACCTCCTGAAAAAGTTACTCCACCATTTGATTCTTCATAGAAGACTCTGTCTTTCACTATTTCATTCATCAATTCATCAACAGAAATATCTTTCCCGATTTCATCTTTATTCATTGTGAATGATTGGTCGAATCCGCGTCTCAAATTACAGCCATCAATTTTTTCGGGAAGTATCTTGTGACTTTCAGGATTGTGGCACCACCAACAGCGAAGGGGACAGCCTTTAAAGAAAACGGTCG
Organism: Ignavibacteriaceae bacterium; assembly: GCA_035478175.1. Lineage (GTDB taxonomy): Bacteria > Bacteroidota > Ignavibacteria > Ignavibacteriales > Ignavibacteriaceae > IGN2. The sequence continues at coordinate 19,439 of DATIJX010000072.1, read as the reverse complement.
TACGAATTCCAGGACCATCGTGAATGGCAAATCGTTGGATATTAAAAATTATTCCGTGAGTTGAATCATTCATTATTTAAGTTAAAAATATTACTTCAAAAATAACTAAAAATTATTGTCTTTAGGTTGGACTTGAGAATAGAATTTTGCGAAAAGGTAGTACACCCGTAGGGATTCGAACCCCAAACCTTCTGATCCGTAGTCAGATGCTCTATCCAATTGAGCTACGGGTGCATTGAAACAATAAGAAAATGAAAACCTTCTGATCTCCCGCAAAGTGGGATAAACTCCGTCAGATGTTCTATCCAACTTGTCTCGGCTAATCCGCCTTTAGCGGAGAAGACGGATTGAGTTTACCTGCCGTAAATGATTTATCATTGCAGGCAGGCTACGGGTGCCTGATCAATTAACAATTAAGAATGAACAATTCATAATTACGGTGCAAATATAATCTAAAATTCCTGAAATTTAAGGTGTAGTTTATAGTTGGATTCTCTGTTCAATCCAAACGTAAACTTAAAAATTCAACAGAGACTCTAGAAGGAACAAATGCATCATTCTAATAAAGATAGTCGTTATGTTCTCATATTTATAAACTTAAAAAGTATTTGATTGCGAATAATCATTACGGAAATCAAATATCACTGGCATATAACTTGGTTTTGAAAATATTCAGGCAAGAGTATAAATGTGCTCATCGTAGATAAAGATTTGCTCTAATTCAAAGATGCGTTGGAGTTTTTGAATTTTCCGGAGGTGTGATGAGCCACTCTTGCCAACGATTTTCCTTCCAGCTTCAAATTATTAAATCCTAACAAACTTAATATATTTTTCATATTTTTGACTTGTGGGCTTTAAGCCTCTTGTTGAGTCAATCTATATCTTAAAATATTTAGGTATAAAAATGTTCAAAGGAACGGGAACAGCTTTAATAACTCCTTTCAAAAAGGATCAATCACTTGATGATAACGCTCTCAGAAAATTAGTTCATCAGCAGCTTGATAGCGGTGTTAATGCGCTCATTGTAATTGGGACAACTGGCGAATCACCAGTAATTGAATTTGATGAAAGAGAAAAAATAATTTCAATTGCTAAAGAAGAAGTTAAAGGTAAAATTCCTGTAATTGTTGGTACCGGAACAAACAATACCAAGAAAGTAATCGAGCTTAACAAACAAGCAGAAGATTTAAAGGCTGATGGAGTTTTAATAGTTAACCCATATTATAACAAAGGCACACAGGAAAGCCTTGTCGAACATTATAAATTCATTTCAGACAGAACCAAACTCCCAATAATCCTTTACAATGTTCCTTCACGAACCGGAATGAATATTCTTCCTGAGACTGCAGTGAGAATTCATAAAGAATGTAAAAATGTTGTAGCAATCAAAGAAGCAAGCGGAAATATTTCTCAAATAGCTCATCTTATTTCAATCAAACCTGATTCACTTTCTGTTCTTTCGGGCAATGATGACCAAACACTTGCAATAATGGCTTCGGGAGGTGACGGAGTAATTTCAGTTTTCTCAAATCCTTATCCCGCTGAAATGAAAAAAATTACTGATGCTGTTCTTAACGGCAAACTAAAAGAAGCACAAGCACTCAACAATAAGTATTTATCGATGATGAATGCGTTGTTTATTGAGACAAGTCCCGCACCAGTGAAATATGTAATGAGCAAACTTGGTTATTGTGAAAATGTTTTGCGTCTTCCGCTTGCTAAAACTACGGTAAAAGCTGAGCAGCTTCTTGATATAGAAATGAAAAAAATGTGAGCGATATTTTAAGGAGATTATTATGAAATATGGTTTAGTTGGTGCTTCGGGTAAATTGGGGAAGGAAGTAGTAAGCGTTTTTGCTGAACATAACAATGAACTTGTTTTCACTCTTGACATCCACGGCGAATGGAAGCAAAGCGAACCTGAAATAATAATTGACTGCTCGCTTCCAGAAGCATTTGATAAAATGATTTCGTTAGCAAAAATTTTTAATATTCCTCTGGTTGTTGCAACTACAGGTTTGACTGATGAGAATATCAAACAGTTAAAGAAGTATTCTGAAATAAAGCCGGTTGTTCAAAGCTATAATTTTTCTGAAGGTATCCAGATATTACTTGAATTGACGCGAGTAGCAAATAGTAAATTACCTGCCTGGGATGTTGAGATTTCAGAAACTCATCACAGATTTAAGAAAGATAAACCATCTGGCACAGCTAAAATGATTCAGAATATTTTTAGCGACAAGAAGGTTAACGTTAGCTCTCACAGGCTTGGGAATGTTCCTGGCGATCATACTGTCAGCTTTGCAGGATTAGGAGAAGTAATCTCAATTCAGCATCGAGCATTATCACGAAGAACTTTTGCTGAAGGTATTCTGAAATCTGCTGAGTTTGCTTTAAAGAAAGAGAATGGATTTTATTCTTTTACGGATGTAGTTTTTCTGTAGAAATAACAAATATCAAAACCCAAATAACAAATAAAGAACAATATCCAACTATCAAGTTGCAAACAATTTCGAATTTTGAATTTGTCCGTAGGACTCCTGCGGAGAAAATTATTTGTGATTTGATTTTTGTTTTTTGGAATTTTTAACAAATACAATTTAGAAATCAAATAGTAAAAGACAAATATGGATTCATACGAAATAATAAAAACAATCGCAGATGCGAAGAAGAAAACTCCTGCAAAGATTTATCTTCAGGGTGATTTGGGGGAGATTAATTTTGATGATCTGGATTTTTATGGCTCATCTGTTTCAGGAATTCTTTTTTGTGAGTATTCTGATTTTGAAAAATTTTATGAGAGCAACAAACAGTTCATCACAAAATATAAAATTGAAGTAGACAGAAGAAATTCAGCAATTCCGATGGCTGATCTCACAAAATACAATTGCAGAATTGAACCCGGTGCCATCATCAGAGATATGGTTGAGATAGGAGATCATTGTGTAATAATGATGGGTGCAGTATTAAATATCGGAGCAGTAATTGGTGAACGAACTATGATTGATATGAATGTAGTCGTTGGCGGCAGGGCTATTGTTGGAAAGAACTGTCACATCGGAGCTGGAACTGTATTGGCTGGAGTGATCGAACCTCCGAGTGCTGATCCTGTGATTATTGAAGATGATGTACTCATTGGTGCAAATGCAGTAGTTCTTGAAGGAGTTAAAGTTGGAAAGGGAGCTGTTGTTGCTGCAGGTTCAATTGTTGTTAAGGATGTTGAACCTAATACGGTGGTCGCAGGTGTTCCCGCAAAATTATTGAAAAAAGTTGATGATAAGACTAAAGCTAAAACACAATTGATGGAAGAGTTGAGGAAGCTTTAGATGGAAGATGGTTGATGGAAAATGGAAGATGTGAATTTTATTCCGAACTCGTTTCGGAATCTTTAGAGATATTTTAATTGAGATGCTGAAATAAGTTCAGCATATATAACTATGAGACTAATTGTTCAAAAATATGGCGGCAGCAGTGTTGCTGATGTTGACAAGCTGAAAAAGATTGCATCAATTATCGCCACGGTTAAGCGTCAGGGGATTGATGTTGTTGTAGTAGTTTCCGCAATGGGAAAAACTACAAATCAGCTCATCGAGATGGCAAAAGCTATTTCCCCCGATCCGCCGAGAAGAGAAATGGATATGCTTCTGAGTACCGGTGAAAGAACTTCTATGGCTTTGCTCTGTATTGCTCTTCATGAAGAGGGAATTGAATCTATATCATTAACCGGTTCACAGGCTGGCATAATTACAAATGACCGCCACAACGATGCACGCGTAATCGAAGTACGACCGGTCAGAGTTTTGGATGAACTAGATAAAGGCAAAGTGGTTGTTATAGGCGGGTTTCAGGGAGTTAGTTATAAGCGAGATATAACTACTCTGGGAAGAGGCGGTTCAGATACTTCTGCTGTTGCGTTAGCTGCAGCATTAAATGCAGAACGATGTGAAATCTATTCTGATGTTGATGGTGTTTACACAACTGATCCAAACATCGTTAAAGACGCAAAACACCTTCCTGAAATATCTTATCAGCAGATACAGGAAATGGCAGAAGCGGGAGCAAAAGTTTTAAATGCACAAGCGGTTCAATTTGCTAAAGAAGCAAAAATTGCTCTGTATACACGTGATACTTTTAATCCTGGCAAAGAAACAATTATAAAGGATGTTTCTAAAAAGGAATTGTCCGGTGTTTTGGCTGTAGTTTATGAAAAGGAAATTGTTCGTGTATTCATTCACGATGCCGACAAAATCGGCTGGGTACTTCAGTATCTGGAAGAACAACAAGTTCCAATCAAAGAATTCCAGGTTTCAGGAATGGCTGGAGATAAAGGTTACAAATGTTCTTTCATAATTTCAACAAGCAGTCTTTACAACTGGGAAAAAATTAAAGAAGCTCTTGAAGAAAAATTAAGAGATGGTATTTATGTAAACGAAAGTCTTGCTGCTCTATCAATTATAGGTGAAGGATTCAGCAGAAATAATGATGCTTTGAATAATACGATGAAACTCCTCGACAAACACGGGATAAATTATTATGGTGTGAACACAACTTCTTTCAGGATTTCACTATTAGTAGAAAAATATTTATTAGATGAGGCCGTTAATATCTGCCACGAGTATTGGATTAAGTAGATTTGGTTTGAATAATAATTTAATGGCAGGTAAACTATGGAAATTAACCAGAAGAATATTTTCTCACGACAATTTTATCCTGACTAACTATCAATGAAGTTACTCAATAGAAAACGATAATAAGTTTTATGTATGAAATAGTTATAATAATTCTGCTTATCCTGATAAATGGGATATTGGCAATGAGCGAAATAGCATTCGTCTCATCCAAAAAATTTAAGTTAGAAGATAGAGCCAAAAAGGGAAGCGAAGCTGCTAAAAAAGCATTGGAGCTACTTCGTGAACCAGAAAAATTTCTATCAGCAGTTCAAATAGGAATCACTCTAGTAGGAATTCTGGCAGGCGCATTTGGCGGCTATGCAATGGCAGAAGATTTAACACCTTTTTTAAATAAAATCGATTTTCTAAAACCATACTCAATTGAAATCTCTTTTGCTATCATTGTTTCACTAATAACTTATTTATCATTAGTTATCGGTGAACTTGTCCCCAAAAGTATTGCACTAAAAGATCCTGAAAAGATTACTTTGCTTATGGCAGGACTTATGTATTTTATTTCAAAAGCGTTTGCTCCTTTTGTTTGGTTTCTTAGCATTTCAACAAAATTCATAATAGTTTTATTTCGCATAAAAAAAAGTGAGGAACCTCCAATCTCCGAAGACGAGTTAAAGTCTTTATTATATTTTGGAACTGTGCACGGTACTTTTGAAAAAGAAGAGTCTGAGATGATTATGAAAATTTTCAGTTTTAATGATAAAAGAGTATCTGAAATTTTGATACCAAGAACTGAAATAGAATGGATTGACTCAACGTTTTCAAATCAGGAAGTATTCCAGTTTATTTCTACACACCAATACTCAAAATATGTTGTTTGTGAAAGAAACCTCGATAACTTAATTGGAATTCTAGATTCAAAAGAATTTTTACTGAAATACCATCAAAATGCTTCCTTTGATTTAAGATCGATCTTAACTGAACCATTAATTGTACCTTATTCTATTTATTCTATCGAATTATTCGAGAAGTTTCGAATCAACAAAACAAATATTGCTTTAATTGTAGATGAACACGGTGGAACTGAAGGACTAATTACGTTACATGATTTAATTGAAAATATTGTTGGTGATATTCCTGAAAAATTTGAAACACCAGAACATGAAATAGTAAGAAGAATGGATGGTTCTTATTTGATAGATGGCTCAACAGATATTAGAAAAGCCGCAGAGTTATTATCGTTAGAATTCAGTGTTAAAGATTACACGACTCTGGGGGGATTTTTTATGGAAAGACTTGGTAAAATTCCAAAAGAAGGAGATATCATAAGATATAGTTCATACAAATTTGAAATTGTAGACATGGATGGTAATAGAGTTGATAAAGTTCTTGTAGAGAAATCCGAAAAAACAGTTCTTTGAGCTGACCGGATTAACAATCAGAAAAAAAAATCAATAATTACTTGATAAATTTTCATATCAATTTATTTTCCCAATATGTAAAATATTCACATTTGGAAGCATGTGACTCAAGAACCAAATCCTTTAAGCACAAGTCGAAGCTTTAGAAAATTTTTTACCTCTTCCTATTAAACTATTTGCACTATGAAATTGTTTAAAGTTTTGTATAATTAGATAAAATATATTGGAGTTATGCACCTAATTAAACCGGACAAAATATTCGTTCTACTAATTCTAATCTCTCTAAATATATATTCCCAGCAGAGACAGGGTAATTTTCCTGGCGGCAGTATTGCAGGAAGAGTTTTTGATTCAGCTACCAGACATACTATTGAGTATGCCAACATAGTTGTGTTCTCGCTGAGAGATTCTTCGTTAGTAACAGGTGGTGTTACTAATAGTGATGGAGTGTTCAATTTATCAATTGACAGACCAGGTAATTTTAAAGTTGAAGTCAGATTCATAGGTTATGATACAGAAGTGCTTGAGACTTCAATCAGACCGCCGAATTTCAATATAAATCTTGGGGATATTTTAATCCATCCTTCTGCTATCAATTTATCCGATGTTGTTGTCCAGGGAGAACGCTCGCCCGTTACTTATGAAATAGATAAGAAGATAATCAATCCTGACTTGATGCAAACGGTGATTTCTGGAAATGCGGCTGATGTGCTATCAAATGTACCATCAGTACAGGTTGATATTGAAGGAAATGTAAGTCTTAGAGGAAGTCAGAACTTCACAGTTTTAATTGATGGAAGACCATCACTTATGGATCCACAGGATGCGCTTCAGCAAATTGCAGCCACCTCAATAGACAGAATTGAGATCATCACAAATCCCACGGCTAAATATGATGCTGATGGTACTGCCGGGATTATAAATATTATCATGAAAAAAAATCTTGGTCAGGAACTAAATGGTATTGTAAATGCAAATGCCGGAATGTATGACAGTTACGGTGGAAATTTTTTGATCAACTATCAGGATGGTTTCAAAGCAAATTTCGGTTTGGATTATAATCAGAGATATTTTCCGGGTGATGAAACTAAAGAAAATATATACTATTTTGAAAATGGAACATCAACAATTAACTCACTTGGTGAAATTGAAAGAAGAAGAATTTCATTTGAAGGCAGAGCAGGTATAGAGTTTGATTTAAGTGATAACGATATTTTGAATTTTGGAATTCGTGGTGGAAAAAGAGAAGGTGGTTTCAATTCAACTCAAAACTTTACTCAATTTACATCAAGTGATCCTTCAGAATTTCAGTACACCGGAAATAACGAAAGAACCCGTGAAGGAACATACTATTCATTAAACTCAAATTATACGCGAACATTTGGCCTTCCAGGTCATCAGCTATTAGCTGAAATTCTTTTTAGCAAACAGTCTTCGGATGAATTTACTACTACTGCAGAGTTTGATGATGTAAGTCAGATAGGTGGAAAGAAAACAACTGAAAATGGTCCATCAACCGATTTCAGGGGAAAAGTTGATTACACATTACCATTTTCTGATGTAAGTAAATTCGAGGCAGGCTACCAGGGAGAAATTGAACTATCCGATGAAAATACCGGCCTTTACGAATACAACCCTTTAACTAACGAATACGAAATTCAATCTCAGTTCAGTAATATTACAAAATACAATGAAAGTCAGCATTCTCTCTACTCAATGTTTTCTGATCTTCTCTGGGATATAAATTATCAGCTCGGATTGCGTGCAGAATATACATACAGGAACATTGATGTTCCCTTAATTAGTCAAACTTTCAATATTGATCAGATTGATTACTTTCCAAGTGTACACACATCTTATAAATTTTCGTCTCTGTCAACATTAATGGCAAGCTATTCCAGAAGAATAAACAGACCCGGCGGTTGGGCTCTTGAACCTTTTCCGACCTGGGTTGATGCGAATAATGTTAGAATTGGGAATCCTGATTTGCTACCAGAGTTTATTGATTCTTATGAAACAGGTTTGCAAACGATTCTGGGTAGTGTTAATCTTTCTGCAGAGCTTTATTTCAAGATGACGACAAATAAAATTGAATTTGTAAGAACCGCTTTAGAAGATAATGTAACTTTAACCACATTCAGCAATGTTGGTGAAGACTATTCACTTGGTGGTGAAGTTATGTTAATCTTCGATCCTCTTGAATTCTGGAATGTTAACCTGATGGGTAACTTTTACAATTACAGGGTTGAAGGAAGTATTCAAAACAAACCTTTTTCGAATGAAAGTTTCAACTGGCAGACAAGAATGAATAACACCTTTAAACTCTGGAGTTCAACACAAGTTCAGTTTAACCTGAATTACAGCAGCCCAACCGTATCTTCTCAAGGAAGATGGGAGGAATTTTTCAGTTCTGATTTATCAGTTAGACAAGAATTAATTGAAAATATTCTGGCAATTACACTTCAGGTCAGAGATGTTTTTGGAACCGCTAAAAGAGAATACACTTCTGAAGGCACCAATCTATACAACTATAACTATTTTGATATGCACACTCCTGCTCTGATGTTGAATCTGCGTTATACTTTCAATAACTATAAACCCAAGCGAGAAGGAAGAGGAGATGAAGGCAGTGGTTTTGAAGGCGGAGAGGATTTTTAGTTCTGTGCTTTTTTGCTCAGCATTTCTTTCTTTATTTTTCCACTAAAACATTAATCATTAAAAAGTAAAATAATAGACATATATGGATTCAAAATCCAAAAGCGAAATAGTTTTATATAAAACACCAGAAGGTGACACACAAATTGATGTAAAACTTGAGGAAGAGACTGTCTGGTTAACTCCAAACCAAATGTCAAAGCTTTTTGATAAAGCGCGACCAACTATTCTCGAACATATTAAGAATACCTATTTGGAGGGCGAACTTCAAAAAAACTCAACTTGTCGGAAATTCCGACAAGTTCAGAAAGAAGGAAAAAGAACAGTAATTAGAGGAATTGAGCATTTCAACCTCGATGTAATAATTTCAGTTGGTTATAGAGTTAAATCCAAACGCGGAACACAATTCCGTATCTGGGCGAATAAAGTTTTAAAGGATTATTTGATTCAGGGCTATGTATTAAACGAGAAAAAATTAAGGGAGCAAACTGATAGAATAAAAGAACTGGAAAGAACTATTGAAGTATTTTCGAGAGTGACAGATTCATACCAACTTAAGCAGGATGAATTTTCAGGTATTCTCAAAGTAATCAAAGATTATACGTACGCTTTGGATGTTCTTGACAAATACGATAACAAAGACTTAATCATTACTAGTACGAACAGACAAATATCTTTCAACATTACTTACGAAGCAGCGAAAAAAGTAATTAATAAAATGAAGGAAAAGTTCGGTGGTTCTTCATTATTCGGAAAAGAAAAAGATAAATCTTTTAAAGGAACAGTAGTATCTATATATCAGACTTTTGGTAAGAAAGAACTTTATCCGAGCCTTGAAGAAAAGGCTGCGCATCTACTCTATTTTACAATAAAAAATCACTCCTTTGTTGATGGAAATAAAAGGATCGCTGCAGCGATATTTCTATGGTTTATGGAAATGAACAATTACCTTTACACAAAAGATGGGAATAAAAGAATAGCAGACAATGCATTGGTAGCATTGTGTTTACTCATTGCCGAAAGTAATCCAAAAGAAAAAGAGATGATTGTTAAAGTAATTGTAAACCTTATTAACAAAATGAACTAATACTTTTTAAGGATAAAACAGAAGTTTGATATCATTATTTTATTATAATCCCTGCATCCAGAAGTCCTAACAAATTCTTTGTTTCAAAAATCACTTTTTTAGTTTTAAGAATTAAACCGGAAGCATTTCAATTGTAGATTCGGGTTACTCTAAAATCCCTCCAAAATCATTCAAAAGCAGTGATAGTTAATGTTTTGAGAATGTTACATATCAATTCTTCCAATGGCATATTTTATGACTAAAGGAAGAAATCATTTTCAATAATCAAGATCAACCATGCACAAAATATTATCCGCAACATTTATTGCTCCAAACATCAAACGCTTTACAATTGAAGCACAAAAGATTGCTCTCAAGCGAAAGGCCGGTCAGTTTGTGATAATCAGAATAAGCGATGTTGGTGAAAGGATTCCACTCACTATCGCTGATTCAGATTCTGAAAAAGGAACGATTGATATTATAGTTCAGGGAATAGGAAAATCAACAAAAGAATTAAATGAACTTAAATCTGGTGATTATCTCACCGATGTCGTGGGACCATTGGGCAAACCTTCACACATTGAAAATTTTGGAACTGCAGTAAGCATTGGTGGCGGAGTCGGAACTGCTATTGCTTATCCTACCGCGGTCGCATTGAAGCAAGCAGGCAATCATACAATTTCTATTATTGGGGGAAGAACTAAAGAGTTTGTAATCCTGGAAAATGAAATGAAGAAAGCATGTGATGAAGTTTTTATCACTACGGATGACGGAAGTTACGGCAAGCGTGGTTTTGTGACAGATCAGTTGAAAGAATTAATTGATACAAGGAAAATCGATTTCGTTCTTGCAATCGGACCTATACCAATGATGAAAGCAGTAGCAGATGTTACCAGGGAAAAAGGAATTCAAACTGTGGTAAGCTTAAACCCAATAATGGTTGATGGAACAGGAATGTGTGGTGGATGCCGTGCAACTGTCGATAATATAACTGTATTTGTCTGTGTTGACGGACCAGAATTCGATGCTCATAAAGTTGATTTCAAAACGTTGATGACGAGGAATCAATCATATTTGATGGAAGAGAAAGTTTCTGTGGAAGAACATGAATGCAAATTAACTAAAACTCAACCAAAATCTATTTTGGCTGATTAACTTATGTTATACAAAATATATGGAATTATTTTTATATCAATCCAGACGGAGCTTGAAATTTGTCAGGGAGATTTTTCTATAAATATTTCGTCCCTTCGGAACTATCTTCTTAAAATTTATTGAAATAGGATAATGTTCTTAGCTCCGTTAGGAGCGACATATTTGTAGAAATAGAACACCATCATAATATCTAAACCCCTTTAGGGGTGAGATAAAATAGTTTTCAGGTTTTAATGGAAAATCATAAAAACATATTTGTGTAGTTGAGTGAATAAATAAATACCGAGGAATTATGGCAGAAAAAATAACTAACAAAGAAAGAATGAAAATTCCAAGGCAAGTTATGCCTGAGCAAAATCCTTTGGAAAGACGAACCAATTTTGCCGAAGTAAACCTTGGCTTCACTGAAGAACTGGCAAAGATGGAAGCACTTCGCTGCATTCAATGCCCAAAACCTACTTGTATTGAAGGTTGCCCGGTTGGAGTAAAGATTAACGAATTTATTGCTTTGGTTGCTGAAGGTGACTTTTTAGGAGCATCTGCTAAAATGAAAGAAGATAATTTACTTCCTGCAATTTGCGGGAGAGTTTGTCCTCAGGAAGAACAGTGCGAGATAAAATGTGTTGTCGGAAAAAAGAATGAACCTGTTGCCATAGGAAGATTAGAAAGATTTGTTGCCGATTACGAAAGAGAAACAGTTGGTATTCGAGTTCCATCGCTTAAACCTAAAACCGGAAAGACGATTGCAATTGTTGGAAGCGGTCCGGCTGGATTAAGCTGTGCAGGAGATTTAATTCAAATGGGACACGATGTTACTGTGTTTGAAGCATTACACGAGCTTGGTGGTGTTTTGATTTACGGCATTCCAGAATTCCGTCTGCCAAAATCAATTGTCAAAGCAGAAATAGATTCCCTCAATAAACTCGGCGTTGAATTTAAAACAAATGAAGTAATAGGACTTACAGATACCGTTGATGAACTAATGCAAAACGGCTATGATGCGGTTTTTATAGCTGTTGGTGCAGGACTTCCTTACTTCCTGAATATCCCTGGCGAAAATCTGAATGGAGTTTATTCATCAAACGAATTTCTGACAAGAGTAAATTTGATGAAAGCATATAAGTTTCCGGAATTTGATACACCAGTCTTCAATTGCAAAGACAAAAACGTTGCTGTGTTTGGTGGTGGAAATACTGCAATGGATACAGTTAGAATATCGAAACGTCTTGGTGCAAAGAATGCATACATAATTTACAGAAGATCCGATGTAGAAATGCCAGCCCGTGCAGAGGAAATTCATCACGCAAAAGAAGAGGGGATTGAATTCATCTTACTTTCAAATCCACTTGAATTTATTGGCGATGAAAAAGGATGGCTTAAAGAAGTAAAGATTCAAAGAATGGAACTTGGTGAGCCCGATTCTTCCGGACGAAGAAGACCAATTCCAATTCCTGGCGCAGAATATATTTTACCGATTGATATGGCAGTTATTTCGATTGGCAATGGTTCAAATCCAATCATTCAAAAAACAACTCCTGATCTGCAATACAACAAATGGGGAAATATCTTAGTTGATGAGGAAACAATGAAGACATCAAAGAAAGGTGTTTTTGCAGGTGGTGATATTGTAACAGGTGGAGCAACTGTAATCCTTGCAATGGGTGCCGGAAGAAAAGCTGCAGCTGCAATCAATGAATATTTGGTGAACGGAGATAGTCAATAAATATTTTGAATTATAAATTTGGTTGAGATAATTTATAGCAATTCAACTTTCAATCTTGAGCAGAAATATATTCACATACAGCAGGTATTTCCGGTTTAACTAGCAAAACAGCCTCTCTTAAAAGACGAACAGTTCCCGACGGATCACCTTTTTTCTTAACAACGTATTTTTTGAAAGTATAGGCGACTGGTACAACTCCAGCAGTTTTTGCTTTACTATGATACGCCGCAATTGATGCTGCTTTTTTCAAAACATTTTTCGGAATTGGTTCTTTTGTATTCTCAACTCTTAATACAACGTGAGAACCTGAAGAACCTCTTGCATGAAACCAGTAATCATTTTGCTTTGCAAACCTGGTGGTCAGTAAATCATTGCTTTTGCTGTCTTTCCCAACATAAACTTTGTATTTACCTTCAATCAGATATTGCTTGAACTTTGAACCTAAATCTTCTTTTGCTTCTGATTCCTGCGGCTGTTTGATCTTTAAAGTTTTCATCAGTTCATCCAGTTTCTTTGTTGAATCAATTTCATTCAATGAATTCTCCAGTTTCTTCAAGCGCTCATAATCTTTTTTTGCAGCTTCAAATAATTGAAGGTTTTTGTTGAACGATATTTTTTCTGATCGGGATTTGTCAAAATAATAATCAACATTTTTCTGAGGAGATAGGGAAGGGTTCAAATCTATTTTTATTTTTTCACCTCCAGAAATAATATCCTCAACTATAATTGAACTCATTCTGCTTTTTATCAAACCTAGATTTGCGAGCAGCAGTTGACCAAATTTACTATACTCTGCTTCTTTTGTTCCCCTTTCAATTAATCCTTGCAAGTTTTGAATCTTGGAAGAAACTTTTTTGATTTCTCTTTCAAGGTGATTCCTAACTAGTTTTTCTTTCGAATATTTATCATTAAGATAATATTTTTTTGAAAGAAGAAAATTCACCGCATCGATTAAGCTTTCAAATATTTTCTTTTCAGTGAACGGGAAGCTTTTGAAGTTTTCAAATCCAAGATGAATTTCCTGTTCCTTTTCATCAATAAACACACAAGGATTAGAAATTCTAATTTCGTTTAATACGTCATTTAATAAAGCTGAAAAATCATTGCTGCCATCAGTCCTCAATCGTGATTTGACTTCTTTAATAATCTCACTACCAAGTATTGGATATTTTTTGCGAATTTCATCGAGATAATTTTCTTTTATTTCGATTAAGTGATCAATTTGATTCCACACACTCAGAAATACTTTCTCACCGAATTCTTTCTTTATGTTTTCCAGTGTATGATCATCAACAGTTTTGAAAGCACGAGCTTGATTATCCGCATCAAAGTAAAATACATTCGTAAACTTTCCCCGGATAGTAAAATATATTTCAGAGTGAGTGCATTTTAATTTTATTATTCTATCATTATTGGCTATTTGTAATGAATCAATTTTTTCTCCCAATGCAGCATCAAAAAAGTTAACGGTATTCTTTTTTGCACGTGAATAATTCTTTCTTATGTTCAAATAAGAATTACCCGGTATAACACAAAGCTCCAAACAGTATTCTTCACCATTCTTTGAAACAACTATTACAAGCTTGCTTTTTTCCTGAGAAAATATCTCGTCGATTCTGGAATCCGGAAGAAATTCCTTTGCTTCGATTAAAAATCTATTTAAAAAGAAATAGTTCTGTAACATTCTCATTCACTATAAATTCTAATGATCAAATTAAGTGATGCCGAAGCGTAAAAGCAAGAAGACAATAATGCATGATTAGTTGAATGTGTGGTTGTTGGAGCCAAATATTCATAATCTTGTAGTCATGCATACATGCGACCACGCAAACAATTGATTATCCGAACCATGTTAATTGTTTAAGAAAACAGCAATTGATATATTTGATCAATGAAAAAAATCCTTCGAAATTCAATAATTAGGAAGATACTTTACGCTTTACTGGGGTTTGTGATCCTGATTTTGCTGCTTGATAATTTAATTATGCCCTGGATTGTAAGTTCTGCAGAAACGACAGTCCCACAAGTAGTCGGCCTGCAAGTTTCGGAAGCAGTAAATATTTTGGAAGCAGATGGATTTGAGCCGCTAATTAGTGATACATCTTATGGACTTCAGGTTCCTGTGGGAGCAATATTTTTTCAAAAACCTGATGCGGGTGCAGTGGTTAAAGAAGGTAGAACAGTTTACCTTTTCGTGAGTGGTGGTGTTAGTACAATCACGGTTCCTCAATTAAAAGGTAAGTCAATTCTCGATGCAAAATTTGCTCTGGAGCGTTTAGGCTTAAAACTCGGGAGAGTGGAGAGAATTCCATCCAGCCATCCTGAAGATATGATTTTTGATCAGCAGTATGCAGAAGGAACATTGCTAAAGCAAGGTGAATTTGTTGGAGTTACAATAAGTGTTGGCAGAGGTGGTGGTTCTATTATCGTTCCTGATTTAATTGGGAAATCTCTTACCGAAGCGCGAAAAATTCTTGCCGATAGTTCATTGATCATAGGAAAAATAAACTACCAGCCTTCTTCAACACTTTTACCGAACACTATTCTTGATCAGTACCCTAGCAGCGGTAACTCTTTAAATTCAGGAAATGCAGTTGATCTTTTTGTAACTAAACCTACGGATAGAAATATTCCGGACGAGGAGAATGACTAACAATGGCTTTAATTGCTCCTTCAATACTCTCAGCAGATTTTTCTAATTTATCACAACAGATCAGATTAACTGAAATGGGTGGCGCAGATTGGATTCACTGCGATGTTATGGATGGACATTTTGTCCCGAACATTACTATTGGTCCGGTCATTGTTAAAGCTGCGAGAAAAATTACCAAACTTCCTGTTGATGTTCATTTGATGATAGAAAAACCAGACAAATATCTTGAAGAATTTGCTGAAGCTGGGGCCGATTTCATTTCTGTTCACGTTGAGGAAGTTGTTCATCTCAATAGAACAATAAACAGAATAAAAGAGCTTGGTTGTAAAGCAGGAGTTGTTATCAATCCTGCTACGCCTGTAAATAGTATTGTTGATGTAGCAGAATACATTGATCTTCTTTTAATCATGACTGTAAATCCTGGTTTTGGAGGACAGAAATTTATTCCCAACTCAATCAGACGAATTGAAGAAGCTGTTGCGCTCAGGACAAATTATAAAGCGAAGTTTTTGATAGAGATAGATGGTGGCGTTAACAATGAAACGATAGTTGCTGCAAAGAATGCTGGCGTGGATGTTCTCGTAGCAGGTTCAGCTATATTCGATGCAGATAATATAACTGCAGCAACTGCTGAACTGAAAAATCTTGTCAAATAATTGGTATTTCTGATTTTCAGAGTTCAAATAAAAAACTTCGTTCTAACATCAAGGCTAAAAAGTAATTGATCTCTCAAGTAATAAACCTTTCAAACAGTAAATCATTTAAACTCTATAAAGAGAAATATAATTACTCAATCCTGTTGTATCACGGATTATATGGCGTTGAGTTGAGAAATATTCCGATGGAGTTATCCAGTTCGGAGGTCAATACAAATCTTCAAAATATTTTCTATACTAAAAATAGTTTGCTCGTCACAGGCTCAATTAAGGAAATTCTTGACAGAACAATTTCATTTAATATGGATGAACCCATTAGGGATGAAATCATAAAAGCAATTCAGAATTATGAAAAAAGTGAAGTAGTTAATTACGATATTGATGAAAGAAAATTTGATTTTAAACTTGCTTACGTAATGGGGATACTTAATGTAACTCCAGATTCATTTTCCGATGGCGGGCAATTTATAAACAAAGATGAAGCAGTAAGTCACGCATTAGAAATGATTGAAAGTGGAGTTGATATCATTGATATTGGCGGTGAGTCAACACGACCCGGTTCTGAACCTGTTAGTGAATCTGAAGAGTTAAGAAGAGTTATTCCTGTAATTGAAGAAATCTTCAAAAGAAAACCTGACACTGTCCTTTCAATTGATACAACAAAAGCACGGGTTGCTGAAGAAGCATTAAACAGTGGGGCATTGATTGTAAACGATATTAGTGGTGGGACATTCGAACCCGATATATTTGATGTAGTCGCAGAATTTGATGCAGCTATGATCTTGATGCACACAAAAGGTAAGCCGAAGACGATGCAGGCTTCTCCTGTTTATACAGATGTCGTTTCAGAAGTTTATGATTATCTTGCAAACCAGAGTGAAATTGCTTCTAACAAAGGAATTGATAAAATTATTATTGATCCGGGAATCGGATTTGGTAAAAGAAATGAGGATAACCTAACCATTATTGAACGACTTGAAGCCTTTAAATCTTTAGGATTCCCGATTATGATTGGCTTGTCGCGTAAATCTTTTATCGGAAATATCTTAAATTTGCCTATCGAAGATAGAGACGATGCGACAAATGCACTGAATATGTTTGCAATAAGCAAAGGAGCTAGAATAATCAGGACGCATAATGTTAAGCTTGCAGTTCAAACTTGTAAACTTTTTAATACAATGATCAATAATTAATGTTTGAATTATTCAAAATAGGATTTCTAACTGTAACTTTTCTTGATGTAGTTGATATACTCATAGTTGGGTTCATTATTTATAAACTTTATGTGCTGCTTAGAGGAACAATTGCTGCACAGATTTTCCTGGGGCTCATCATAATCCTCATTTTCTCATTTGCTGCACAAGCCGTTCAATTTAAGGCCCTGAATTGGCTGTTGGAATTAGTAAGGAACGTCTGGGTTATTGGGTTTGTGATTTTATTCCAACCGGAAATAAGAAGATTGCTCGTTATCCTGGCCAGAAATCCAGTAATGAAAATTTTTGGCAAGCACGATATGAATGAATCAGCAGATATTATCGTTGATGCTGCGTTTGAACTTTCACAAAGGCAGTACGGTGCATTGATTGTTATCATTAGAGAAACTGGAATTCGTACTTACATTGAGTCAGGAGAAATCCTTGGAGCTAAGCTTAGCAAATCACTTTTAACTTCAATCTTCTTTCCAAAATCTACTCTTCACGACGGTGCAGTTATTGTAAAAGGAAATGTTGTCGAAGCTGCGCGCTGCACATTACCGCTCTCGGCAACTACTCAAGTTGAGGGTGAAAACCTTGGGATGCGACATCGTGCTGGTTTAGGTATAACCGAACAAGCTGATGTAATAAGTGTGATTGTTTCAGAAGAAACAGGCAGTATTTCAATTGCAGAAAATGGGAGATTGAGCTCAGGATTATCAAAAGATTCTCTCAGGAAAAAATTGAAAGAAGCTTTTATCGCTCCCACAACAAAAGGCTGGAAAACATTATTTGAGCAATTCAAAGGACATAAACAAGATAACTAAACCAGTCTGCGCTGTTATTCCTTTTTTCAATGAAAAAGAAACTCTGAATCTCGTCCTGGATGAAACTCTGAAATATGTCAGCTATATTTTTGCCGTTAATGACGGATCAAATGATGACACTTATCAGATTGAAAGAGAAAAATCAGAACTAGAAATAATCGATATCAATAAAAATTATGGCAAGGGTAAAGCTTTAAGGGTTGGATTTGAAGCTGCAATCTCATCGGGTTATGAAATTGTAGTTACTCTTGATGCAGATCTTCAACACGAACCAAAGTACATTCCAAGACTTATTGAAGGTTTGCAGTCATTCGATATTGTTATTGGAAACAGATTGAAAAATCTTAAAGATATGCCAATTCAAAGAAGGCTGAGTAATAAGCTGACATCTTTTTTCTTGACACTAAAAACAGGTCAAAATATTTTAGACAGTCAGTGTGGCTACAGAGCGTTTCGGACAGAGGTATTAAAGGAAGTGAAAACAAATTATTTGGGATTCGAAGCTGAGAGTGAAATTCTGGTTAAAGCTGCTAAAAAGGGTTTTAAAATAGGGTTTGTTGATATCCCCACCATTTACGGTAATGAGAAAAGCAAAATGCGACCAGTTCAGGCTATTGTTGGATTTCTTAGAGTGTTATTCTCTAAAACAATATCCTAATTTTTCAGTCGAAAAAAAGTATTATTACAGCTATTTTTGTAACGAATACAAATTCCTAAATAGTATAAATAACTAATTCAGGAGGGCTAAAATGAAATTAAGATATTTTTCGCATTCAGCATTTCAGATTACAACATCTGCTGGGCATAAAATATTAATTGATCCGTTTCTTTCAGGAAATCCGACATCACCGGTTAAAGCGAAAGATGTTTCCGCTGACTATATAATTTTAACACACGCTCACGGAGATCATCTTGGTGATGGATTTGAGATAGCAAGGAGATGTAATTCAACTTTTATTTGTGTTAATGAGCTTGCTGAGTATTGCAAGTCGAAAGGATTTAAAGCTCATAATATGCATATTGGTGGTGGTCATAATTTTGAATTCGGAAGAGTTAAATTCACAATTGCTCATCATGGTTCAATGACTCCGGATAATCATTATGGCGGTGAACCTGCCGGTGTTATTATTTCTGCTGATGGAAAAAGTGTTTATCATACTGGCGATACTGGTTTATTTTATGATATGAAACTGATAGGTGAAATGACTCCGATTGATTATATGTTACTTCCGATTGGTGATAATTTCACTATGGGAATTACAGACGCAGTAAAAGCGGTTGAGCTTGTTTCACCCAGGATGGCTGTTCCAATGCATTACAATACTTTTCCCGTTATTGAAGCAGATCCGAATGAATTTAAGAAACTGACTGAATCAAAAGGATTTAAAGTTAGAGTATTAAATTTCGGTGAAGAGATAGAATTATAATTAACCTTCAATTCAGATATAGATGACAAAAATAATCG
>DATIJX010000071.1:0-5890 GCA_035478175.1 Ignavibacteriaceae bacterium | reverse complement strand
TTACAATGTGTTCTTTGCACCAACAACAGTTATTGATGGTATATTAAAACCTATTTCTACAGATTCAAACAGTGTGAAAGCCGCAGTTGATTCAAGACTTTCAATTACTCCAAGGTTTAATATTAATGTCGGGGCTATTCTCGAAGGAGATTATTCAGTCAATGTAGACGTAAAATTTATTGATACTTCATCCATAAATATGAGTGATTTAGTGATACACACAGTACTCACAGAAACAGATATCGAATTTGAACAGGCCCCCGGCTCAAATGGCGAAACAAAATTTTATGATGTCACCCGCCTAATGTTGCCTTCAAAAGATGGAACGCCGATTCGCCAATTGATAGATCAGGGAGAGTTAACATTCACGTTTGAAGATGCTTTGCTTTCTTCCTGGAATCTTGAGAAGCTTAACTTTGTAATTTACATTCAGAATAAAACCACAAAGGAAATATTTCAAACAGGATCAACCTTCGAATAATTAAAGTTTATTTAATTTAATTTCCTTCAAATTCAGCATTTATTTGCACTTGCCAAATATTTTTGTTGATAAATTTAACTTCATTTAGTAGTTTATACCCCCAGTGGGGTAAAATTATTAATTGTTAACCCCTTTTATAGGTAATTGAATAGAAATCACGCCTATGGATACTTCAAAATATCTTCGATCTTTCATCGAGATCGGGCTTACCGAGCGAGAAGCTAAAGTTTATATGACACTACTGAGTGGTAAGATGTTCACCGTTTTAGAACTTCAGGAGGCAGTCAATATTCCACGAACAAAAATTTATGAAGTGCTTAACAAGCTTGTCAGCAGAAATATCTGCATCGAAAAGAAGCTTGGAAGGAATAAACTCTATGAAGCAGTTGAACCCAAAGTTGCACTAGAACGAGTTGTTGAATCGTACAAAAAAGATCTTGAAAGAAAAGAGGAACTAATCAATCAAGTCTCTGAGATTTTCACTCCCATTTTTCAAAGCAGCAAATCGATTGTTAATCCTCTGGAATTTATTGACGTAATGAATGAGAAGGGACAAATTCATAAAAGATATACTGCCTGCGTGAAAAGCACTAAAAGAGAAATGTTAACTTTTAACAAAGGTCCTTATGCTTGTGACACTTCTGATCGTCTTGAAGAACAGGAAGACGAGGAGTTTAAACTTTTGAAAAGAGGCGGCTCCTGTAAAGATATTTATGAATTGAAAGAACTTAAAGAAGTTGATTGGCTTTTAAGCTCAGTTAAAAAATCTCTGAAGCTGGGACAGCAAGCGCGAGTTGTCAAAAAGCTTCCAATTAAAATGCTTGTATTCGATCAGGAAAAAGTAATGTTTGCACTTGAACAGCCGATTCCGGTTCAAAATGAACTGACTATGATTTATATAGAGCATAAGCAGCTTGCAGAGGCGTGCAGCATTTTATTCTATCACCTTTGGGATCAGGGAGTGGATGTTAATGAAGTGGGAAAAGATTCCGTCGATAAAATTGAATCGTTTTCGTTTGTTTCAAACTAGCTTTTTTTTGTTCTTAAAAATCTGAAATTTCGTTTTATCCCGGTCATAGACTGAATTAATTATTTACTAACTATAAATCATTAAACCAATGGAGCTCTTATGAAAAAACTTATACTTTCTTTTCTTTTGTTACCATCTTTATTGATGGCACAAACATATTTTAATATTGATTTCACCGGCTCATTTCCGCCAACCGGCTGGACAATTGATGCACAGGCTGGAAACTGGTCAGCGGTATCAACAAACAATGCAGGTGGAACAGCACCTGAAGCAAGGATGAATTGGACACCAACATTTAACGGCACCTCAAGACTTATCAGTCCGGTTATTAATACTACCGGCAATACTGTTGTTACAACCGAATTTAAATTTAATCTTGATCATTATGGAGGGCCATATACGATTGGTGCAGCCACTAGATCCGGAGGCGGATCCTGGAATGTTGTTTGGCAGATAGTTAACCCAACTGGTTCAATATCTGCAACTACAGAAGTTGTTACAATTAATAATTCAGATGTTGGCGCCGCAGATTTTCAGATTTGCTGGTTTTTTTCAGGTAATTCATTTAATCTGAATTACTGGTATCTGGATGATTTGAAACTTTTCGTACCTCTCGCACATGATGTAATGGTAAAAGATATTCTTGTCGATCCAACTTATCCGCCGGGAACAAATCTTACTCCGCAAGCAATTCTTAAAAATTTTGGTCTGAATCCGGAAACCTTTGATGCAACCTGTACGCTTAAAGTGGCTGGAAGTACGGTGTATACACAGAATTGTTCGCCAATTACTTTAGCACCTGGAGCAGAGCAAACGGTTTCGTTTCCATCTTATGTTCTGAATGCTGCGAATGATTTATATGAAATAACTGTAACCACGAATCTTGTTGGGGATATGGATCCAACAAATGACAGCCGCACAGAATATTTCAACACCTACACAACTGAGAGAGAAATGGTTATTCTTGAGATCGGAACAGGAACCTGGTGCGTTTTTTGTCCCGGAGCTTCGATGGGGGCAAAGGATTTAATTAACAATGGTCACCATGTTACAGTAATTAAACACCATAATGGAGATTCATTTACAAACTCTTATTCTAATGCAAGAAATACTTACTATGGTATAAGTGGATTTCCAACCGCTGTTTTTGATGGGGTAGATTATTTTGTTGGTGGTAGTAATACTCAAAGTCAGTATCAAAACTATTTACCGATCTACCAGGGAAGAAAAGCGCTAATGTCTGCTTTTTCTGTTGATATCTTTGGTGATAATACAGGTCTAAATTATAATATTTTAGTAAGGTTAAACAGAGTTGCCGCAATACCGCCAACATGGAATAACCTGGTTGTTCATCTTGTATTAACAGAGACTGATATCCCTTTCTCCTGGCAGGGACAAACTCATGTTGAGTACTGTCAAAGATTAATGATTCCTAATGAGAATGGCACGACGGTAGATTTAATTAATAATTCATTTATTGAAATACCACTTTCATTTACGAAGAATGCTTCCTGGGTTACCGAAAAATGTGAGATTTCAGCTTTCATTCAAAATCTTGACACTAAAGAGATCCTTCAGGGGGATAAGGTTTGGATAACTGATTTGCAGCCTGTTCCTGTTGAATTAACTTCTTTCACAGCAAAAGCAGACGTTGATGGAGTTATACTTAATTGGACAACAGCTTCTGAGTTAAACAATCACGGTTTTGAAATTGAAAGGTCTTCGGATGGCAACGAATTCTTTACTGTTGCTTTTTTAGAAGGAGCTGGTACAACAACCGAAGGTAAAAATTACAGCTATACCGATAAGGTTGATTATAAAGGCGGAGAAACTTTCTTCTACAGGTTGAAGCAAGTTGATCTTGATGGAAGAATTCAATACAGCAGTATTGTTGAAATTGAATTTGACGTGCCCAAAGATTTTATGCTTCATCAGAATTATCCGAATCCGTTCAATCCATCAACAACTATTAAATATGCAGTTCCTAAAACAAGTCTTGTTAAAATAACAGTTTACGATTTAACAGGTCAGGAAGTAGCGTCGCTCGTTAATGAAATGAAGGAAGCCGGAACTTATGAATTAAAATTTGATGCACGCAGTTTTGCATCGGGAGTATATTTATACAGAATGATAGCTGATAATTTCACTTCCGTTAGGAAGTTTAACGTACTGAAATAATTCATTTAAAATAATTAAATGAGGTGTGTTAAGTGCGCACCTCATTCTTAATAACTCACGTTTCGCATACGTGTCATTCCGGCGAGTGAAAGGAGTCCGGAATCTATGATTATCGATTGTTTTCAGATTCTGGACGAGCCAGAATGACAAAGTATTGTATGTACTGCGTAACGTGAGTTTATAATATAATATTTATATCAGTAAAGAACAGGTTAAGAGAAAAACTCTGGTATTATAATCAAGTATTCTTTTTTAATAGTGAAAATCTCGCTTCAGGAGTATATTTTTATAAAATGGTTGCGGGAGATTTTTCTTCGGTAAAGAAAATGAATTTGTTGAAATAATATAATTTTAAAAAGGGATGATCATAAAAAATATAATTAATCAATCACTTAATAAAAAAGAGGTAGTTATGAAAAGAAAACTACGAACCCTGGCGATACTTGTGACATTAGTAATTTCTGCATTTACTTTTTCACAAGATATATTTGCCCAAACACAGCGAAATCCTGTGTTAGAATATTGTACCGGCACCTGGTGTGTTTACTGTCCACAGGGACACGTGGTTATCCGAGACCAAATCCTTCCAAATATTCCAAATGCCATCATTATTGGATATCATGGGCCTGCAAACGGAACAGATCCCTTTTCTTTTTTTCCTGGTAATAATATTCTCTCTCTGTTTGGATTTAACTCCTATCCTACGGGTGTAGTTGATAGAGTGTCAGGTATTATTTCAAGAGGCTCCTGGTATTCACAAATGAATGCTAGAAATTCCGTACCTGCCACAGTTGCAATTGATGTTGACAGAAGTTTTAATAAAACGACGCGAGAGTTTAGTGCAACTATTGATTTTACAGCTTTAACAAGTTTAAGCGGGCAATACAATTACAATGTTATTTTATTGGAAAGCGGAATGGTATGGGCTCAGACCGGCGGCACTTCAAATTATGTTCATCATCATGTTGTGCGAGCAATGATGAATACAGCTCCAGGTCAGGAAGTAATTAACGGAACATGGAACCAGGGTAATGTAATAACGAAATCAATGAACTACACTGTCCCGGTTCCCGGTGGACCAGGACCTGATATAATTTGGGATAGCTGCAATGTCGTTGTATTGGTTTACAAGGTTGGATCTCCACTTTCAAGTGCTGCACCTATACAGCAAGCTGTTCAAATGACTTTAGTTAGCCCTGACTATGTTGCAGCTATGGCTTCCCACAGCCCTGACGTGATTGTTTCAAATAGCTCTACTGCTGAATTTTCAGCGACCTTATTCAATCAAGGTTTGATGAATGATACTTATAATATTACTGCAACACTTGACGGTCCTGCCGGATGGATGGGAGAGTTTACAACTGAAAATGGAACATTTCCTTTTGGAGATTTAGATTCTGTTCAGGTTACAGTAGGTGACTCTACTTCAATTTCAGTTGAAATCAATCCAAATTATTTCAATGGTTCCGGAGTTGTTACACTTGAATGTGCATCGAAGAATGATCCCGGAATGATTGTGAACGTAACATTTAATGTTGTCACTAACACCGGCGTTCATTTGCTGGTGGTTGATGCAAGTGAAGAAGGTTACGGTTCTATCATTTCAAATACACTTAATGGTTTTTATGAAGGAAGATATGGAGTGGTTTCAAGAAACGCTCTTAATGTAGCTAGTCTTGATCTGTCCTACTTTACAATGATTGCCTGGGCTGGTGGAAATTCAAGTCCGGCATTTTATCCTGAAGAAGTGGACAACCTAAAAGACTATCTTGACCAGGGAGGAAATCTTCTTCTTACAGCACATAATCTTGGCTCAGATATTTTTGAAGCTGGTGGACAGAGCCAGTTTGCTCAAAGTTTCTATAATAATTATCTGCACTCAAGCTATGTTGCCGACTTTGGGGGCAGTTATATTCTTACCGGTTATACAGGTGATCCTATCACTAACGGAATGGTAATTCCTTTAAATAGTGTTTATACACGGTCTCCCGATCAGATATCCGCATTTGATGTTTCTGCAACTCCGATAATTCAGTTCGGTTCGGGACCCAACATTAACTCAGTAAGAGCCGATAATGGAAACCACAGAGTAGTTTATTTTGGTTTTGCGTTTGAACAACTTAATGATGTTACTATTGCTGATACTTTAGTCAGAAGATCAGTCCAATGGCTAACTGATGGCATTGTGCTAGATAATCCTC
>DATIJX010000070.1:0-39968 GCA_035478175.1 Ignavibacteriaceae bacterium | reverse complement strand
TCTCCGTCTCTCTTTCTCCCCGTCTCTCCCTCTCCTCATAATTCAGCAAAGTTCTTCAATATCTGCAAACCCTTATCATGGCTTTTCTCAGGGTGAAACTGACATCCGAAAATATTTCCACTTTGAAATGAGGATACAAATCCATTTCCGTAGTTTGTTTCTGCCAAAATATTATTTTCACTTTCACAAGAGACGTAATATGAATGAACGAAATAGAAAAAATTATCTGTTGTTATATCTTTAAATAAAGTTTCTGAATTTTTAATAGACAGATTATTCCAGCCCATATGCGGTATCTTTAAACCGTTGCTCTTAAATGAAAATTTTTGAGTCTTTGCTTTTAACCATCCAAACCCATTACAGTTGCCTTCTTCGCTGAACTCAGTCATAAGCTGCATACCAAGACAGATTCCAAGTATTGGCTTTTTCTTGTCCTGAACCTGCTCGTTTAATAATTCAAATAAGCCCCTGTTCTTTAAGTTACCAATACCTCTCTCAAAATGCCCAACACCCGGCAGCACTAATTTTTCTGCAGTTTTTATGTCATTTACGTTAGAAGAAATCGCAGCAGGTACGCGTATTCTCTCAAATGCTTTTTGTACAGAGCGAAGGTTTCCCATACCATAATCAATTATTACAATGTTTTCCATAACTTTATGCTCAGATTTTATCATTTTGATAAAAAAAAGACAACGTGTTAAAAACCGCATCCTCACTTATACATGTCTGTATAACTTCTTTATAAGCTTTACTGAAATCTGGATAATCATGCTCGTCAAAATTATTACTATGCCAGTTTACAACTAGTATGCCGTTTTCTTCTTTACATTTTTTAATTATCTCCATTAATACCTTCTTTCGATCAGGTGTGTTCATATAACAAAAATCCATAACAGCAAGTGGAAAAACAACAAAGTTATCTGAAAAAGGTTTGAAAGGTCTGACTCGGTTATCCTTGAAACCAATCTTTCTATTATAGCCCCAGGAAGAGTCGTATAGAAATCCGGTTTGTTTCTGAAATGCCCAGGTATTTTCGTTTAAATTTAGGTAGTGCTGTCTTATTCCAATTACCGGATGTTTGAGAATATTTTCGAGGATGGATTTCTCTTTATTCAATAAATTAAAGTCATTAAAAGAACGATATGATCCATGAAGACCAACTTCCCAGCCGTTTTCATCCAGGTAGTTAATCATTGAAATGATACGCGGTTCATTGATATCAAATCGCCCAAGGGAAAGTTTCCAGTTAGAAATTCTGAACAAATTAAAAGGTATAGATTCAATCAGGAAGAAAAAAGTAGATTTTACATTAAACTTATTTTCGATTTCCAGTATTTCATCAAAACTCCAGTAGACTTGCATATCCTCATTAAAGGAGGTTATTTGGTATAACGCATCTTTGAAATCCAGTTTTCCTAAAGCTTTAAAGAAGTGAGTAAAATGCTGATAAGTTTTTTTAGTTCTATCAACATCGTGCGTTAAAGCAACTTTTAATCTGTTATTCATTTATTTAAAGTTATACTACAAATTTATATTACTTTTAAAATTAGATTTATTCATGTGTTGTTCTTAAATATATTTCAAAGGTATAGAATGCGGATTTCTTTTTTTGAAAATGAGTCTGATTATCATGTCGAAAAATTTTGCAATCAAAATAAACGGTTCATCAAAATATAGATCATTGTAAACTCTTTTCACTTTTAGTTTTACTTTTTGTTTTGATGAGGTTTTGTTAAAAAATCTGTCTCTATAATACATGACATCACTAAAGATCCATCTGAAGCCAATATCCGTTTTAAATTCTCTTACTGGTACTTCATTTCGCAGCGCAGTCATATAATAATCATAAGCAAAACTGATACCGCATTTTTCAGATAATTCATAAGAACCCCAAAATTTAGGGTTAATTTCAATAAGATATAGCTGATTATCTTCTGTTAATTTGAATTCAATCATAGCAACACCATTCCATTTCAGGGAGTTAAGTATCTTCAAGCCGGTTATTTTTAACTCTTCACTAAAATAACTCACTGCGAAACTACTGGCACCACCTGTCACCGGGTATTCGTGTAGTCTTTTATGCATAAAATAATTTAGACATTTACCATCTTTATAGAGAGCGTAAAATCCAACGCCAATTCCCTTAATATACTCCTGGATTATCGGAGGAGAAT
The DNA here is from genome assembly GCA_035478175.1 of Ignavibacteriaceae bacterium. Classification (GTDB taxonomy): domain Bacteria; phylum Bacteroidota; class Ignavibacteria; order Ignavibacteriales; family Ignavibacteriaceae; genus IGN2. The sequence goes on along the minus strand of DATIJX010000070.1, from coordinate 37,794 downwards.
TATGAGGTTTGTTATACGCTTTGATTAAACTCCTGACTTCGTTTTCAGAGTTACAGTAAAAAACTCCTTTTTCGTTATAATTTACATATTTAAGGACAACAGGGTATGACATTTTCTCTAATTCTTCATTAAATCCAGCTTCACCTAAAGTATCGTAAAGTGTTCTCGGACAATTTATGCCCAGCTCTTCAGCATATTTGAAAGTTTTGGATTTATTCTGTGCAATTTCCAATTTATCTGCATCAGGTAACAACATTGAGGTAATTTTACCAATCCTATCTCTGTTATCTGAAAAAATTTTAACTGTTAGATTACTAACAGGAATGACTACCTTAGGCTTTATTTGTGCCAGGTAAATTAAGAAATTTTCTAAATGTTCCGGCCTGCCTAAATTAAAAACTAATCGAGACTTATGTTGAAGTGAAAAAAAATAAGGATTAGTTTTGTTTCGGTACTGCAGAATTACATTAAGACCTTTTTTCCTCAGATACCTTGCTATAGCAAATCCATGTTTGGTATCACAATCAGTAACTAGAACATCAATATTCATGTTAATATATTTATAAATATTATTAAAGGTTATCGGTATTTGATAATGTTAATGTTGAAAACAAATTATATTTATTAAAATGCTTAAGCAGATCCAAATCTGTTTTGCTATCTGAGATTGCATAAACATAGTTGAATTTGTCTTTGGGGAAGTGCTCTAAAATAAATTCGCGTTTACCTTTGCTATGTAAATGAAAATATTTTCCTAAAAGCTGGTCATAATAACTCCCAAAACCATGCCATCCGAGTTTATTAGCAAAAGGTTTAACATACTCGTCTGGTGAAGCACTTAATATCATAATTTGGCAATCATTTTTATATTTTGAATTAATTTCGTGAAAAAGATCTTCATTCAAATGGAGGCTTAGTTTTTCCACAAAGCTATGTTTTTCTGCATTACTTAAACAATTATAAATATATCTGACCACGTAATACTTATAACTTGCAGGATTCAAAATCCTGAGCTTTCTAAGCACCCTTAAAAACATAACTTTTATAAATGATTTTTTTAGTTGTACAGTCAACAGCAAATTAAAACTGTCGACATTTAAAAGGGTATTATCCAGATCTACAACTACAATATTTTCCCGATTATCCATTGCATATTACAAGGAACTTTTTCCTGATTTGATATTTAATATTCTGGTATAGATTTCAAAGACTTGCTTAGCAATATATCTGTTATCCAGACTTTTTATAGCATCTCGGCCGGCAGTTCTTAAATTAAATTGTAAAGCGAGATTAATATTTCTAGCAACTTCCTCATCATTGAAACCGGAAATGTAGCATCCTTCAATACCTGATATAATTTCTTTAATATCTCCCACATCAGTTGCAACTATAGGACAATTACACGCCATAGCCTCCTTGATTATCTGCGGTGATCCTTCAGAAATTGATGTCAGCAGAAGTAAGTCAGCAGCGTTCAGTAAAAGATTAATCTTATTTCTGTTAAAGTCCTTTAATTCGATCAGCCTGATGTTCTTTCCGGTTAGTTTTACTGCTGACTCAGCCAGTTCGAAGTTCTTAATTTTTATCTCACGATTTCCTGCAAACAAAACAATTTTGTCTTCTAAATTTAGTCCTAGTTCCTGCCTGCAAGTTACTTTTTCTAAAGGTACAAACAATTCAAGATCAACGCCACAAGGAACAATATTGGTTTTTGGACTCCACCTGACCTTGTTAAAAAGATTTTTAGATACAAATATATTTTGATTAGAAATCAATAAAGATGAAATTGAAATTAACCGATTGCTAAAGTAATTTATATCGCTTCCATGATAGGTTGTTACAACGGGAATTCTTCGTTGAAAATTCGCTATAGCACCAATGTGACCTCCGTGTGCATGTATAACATCATACTTATATCCGACAGAACTTAAATAAATTTTCAGCTTCTTAATTTCATTCAGATAACCAAACAATCCACCTCCTTTGACAAGAAAGAAATCAATCTCAACATTTAATTTTGCCAAATGCTGGTTTTGTTCATAAACAAATTCAGCAACTGAATAATTATGTCTCTTTGCATTGTGCGAAACTTCCCTGCACATACAAAGAACTCTGATTCTCATTTTAAGCTGCTTTTGAATAAAATTAATCTTTACTTTGACAAAACAGATGAATAAATCTTAAATACTTTCGAGGCCATCAGATTGTTATCAAAGTGCTTTACTCTTTCCCGTCCGTTAGTTCTTTTTCCAAATCTAAGAGCCAGTGTTACTTTAGATGCAACATCTTCGGGATCAAAACTGGTTATATAGCATCCTTCCGTTTCACTAATAACTTTTCTGATATCTCCAACATCTGTTGCAACTACAGGGCAGTTGCAAGCCATTGCTTCTTTAATAATCTGCGGTGAGCCTTCAGATTTTGAAGTAAGCAGAAGTAAATCACAAGCATTTAATAGCAAATTGACTTCCTCTCGACTTCTATTGGATAATTCAATCAATTCACATTTATTATTAAGTTTTTCTACAGCTGAAAACGCAAGCGGAGCATTTTTTACTTCATTATTAAAGTTTGATGCAAAAAGTATGTAAGTGTGCTCTGGATCTAATTTTAATTTTTTTCTAGCGGGCTTTTGATCGATAGGATAGAACTGATCGAAATTGATTCCGCATGGTATAATAGAATATCGGTCATTTCCTCTTATTTTCTGATGAATTTTGTCTGATACGAAAATATTGAACTTCGACAGTAACGCCGCAAACTTTGATAAAAATCTTAAATCTGAAAGATTAGCATCGCTTCCATGAAAAGTAATTATCACAGGAACTTTTCTTTGCAAACAGGCCAGAAGACCTGACAAACCGAAATGAGCATGAACAAAATCGGGCATATACATTTTTATTTTATTTTTTAATTTTCTCAAGTTTTTAATGTAACCCCAAACGCCTTTTCCCTCGACAAAAAAGGTGTCGTACTCAACGTCATAAGTTCTCTTTAATGTTTCAATTTGCTCATAAACAAAAGAATGATGAATTATAAAGTCAAAATTTTCTGCGTTGCCGCTGCAGACGATAAGCACTTTCATAAATTGCTGATCGATGAATAAATAGTTAAATATGATGTGGTTATTGCGTCCACACCGAACTTAAGAATTCCTCTTTGTGATGTAGAATTCCTGTCATTTAATTTCAGTTTTTGTAGTTTAATAAGATTTAGTTCATCCAGACTGTTAATAATTAAACCGTAATCTTCTTTTTCTAAATAATCCTTTATGAGATTAACTGATGCATTTGAAATTACAGGAAGCCCACAGCAGATATATTCGCTGAACTTAACCGGTGAAGCTACCTCGTTAACAATACTTTTATCACGCCAGATTATTGCACAATCAGCAGCGTTTAAATATTCAGGCATTTCCGAATAGCTTACAAATTTATTTATGATGTTAGTATGCCGGATTTCCTTCTTAGAGAGATTCAGCACTTTGAATCCCTTATCCGCTAACCAGGTCAGTGAATCATTATTTTGCCAGTTTGCTGTACCACCGCTGGAAAAAACAATCAGCAAATCCTTTTCATTCAGGTTTAATTCGTTTCTTACTTTTTTACGGAGTTGCTCGTTAAAAGTAAAATCTTTTCCAGCCAGGCTTGGCGTTATAAAAATCTTTTCCGGATTCACGCTGTAGTTATTTACCAGGTATTCCTTAAGTGAACCTGAAACTACAGACATTTTAACAAACCTATTTAAATTCTGAAGAGCCATTTTGTTATTATACGTTTTAACAAACTTCTGGAGCTTATTCATATCATAAAATTCTTCAATTTCTTCAATACTCGCTCCCCTGATATCCGGAATGATATGCTTGTGATATCTGCTTTCAAGAATACTGCTAAGGTGCCACGCTGTCAATTCTCCCCTCGTGTGAAATATTACTTCATTTAAATCTATACTCTGAAGTGATAATGCAGCTTTAATGCTTTTCCGGTTCAAATAATTGAACACAGGGTAATTTGGATACGATTTAAAAGGAACTATTTTAATTCCGGCAGAGCTTTTAATCTTTAAATATTTATTCTTCTGTTCTTCACTACTAATTCCCAGGAATAAATACACTTTACTGAAAACATCCTTATCATTTATTGAATTCAGCAAAGTGAGAACCTGTGAATCAAATACGGATCCGATCCCGTCACAAAAATAAAATAAATATCGCGACTTCATTTTATGATTTGTATTCTTCTATTCATCATATCTTTTTGTGAATCGATAAACGTCCAGCGGATAATTTTCAAGCTTCACAATTTGCAAAGATGAATCCTTTGCTAAAACTTTGCCTAAAGCAAACCCCTTAACTTTTGCCCCCTGGCTTTTAGTAAATTGACCAACAAGCAGCTTCAAATGATCATCCGGCATACTTACACCAGACTCAAGCAGATAAACCGTGTCATTATTATTTATAACAGAACTTAAATCAGTAGGAATAAACCCGGGAATTATTTTTGCTCGCTCATTCTGATAATCTGTCAGCAGATCTATCACCTGAAGATCAGGGGCATAAACTTCTTTTATCGGTTTGCTTGCCTGGTAAACTATAAGAACCGAGTTTTTATCGAGATTATTGTTCAGTTGGACATAGGTATCTTTTAAATCTCTAAAAAAGCTTCTTTCGGTGTACACTATATAGAAATTTGTTATAATAAAGAAAGCAGTCAGAATGACTACTAAATACTTTCTTTTAATAAGGACATTGCTGAAATAAAGTCCTATAGCTATTGCAATCACAGGATAAGCCGTCATCTGGTAACCGCCGTATCGGGCTTCAGGGATGGCTGTGGGAAGGTGAATGAAAATTGTAAGGATAAAAACGTACAGTAATTCCTTGTCAGACTTATATAGATAGTATAAAACAAACGGGAGTATGAGTATGATTATATTAAAAGAACGCAAATAACCGTAAATATAAATAGCTGCTGTACGGGGAACGTTTATCTGGCTGTAAAGTTCTTTATAAAGATTGAAAATCCCTCCGTATGACCAGTGACCGCTTACAGTTTCCTCATATGTAAACAGATTTACTATTAAGTATATAGCAACCGTGCTAACCGCAAAAATAATATTATGCTTTTTGAACAATTCTTTAAAGGATGTGAAAAGTAAAAACATAGGTGTCATCAGCACTGCAAACGGAGATGTGAGAATTGCAAAACCAAAAGTCAAACCTGCAAATAAGTTCTGTCCCCTGGTATAAAAGTACAGACTTATTAAACCCAATGACGGTACGAGGATAAGGTATTCAACCTGGCAGGCAAATCTGAATATCCCGCTGGCAATTGAATAAATGAGAACAGTAATTATTGCCTGGCTGATATTGTTATATTTCTTTATTGATATTAAGTATAATGAAACAGATCCTGCAGCCCCGAATAGTGCAAGCATTATTTCAATAGAGGTTACTGCACTTAAACCAATTATGCTGGAAAAAACCAGATAAAAAATTATTCCAAAAAAATGGAATGAGAAATGCGAGCTTCTGCTCCATAAGTCAAGGTCAGTTATCTGGTCTACATTAGTAACAGAATCGTTGGAGATAGTTACACCGTGACCGGATAAAATGTAGAGTATTGTTAGAACAATAAATATTAATAACGGTTTATTTATATATGGCATTTTTAATTTATTTAAATAATTTAATTGTAATTATAAAATCCATTCGGTAAATGTTATAGCTTTCCCTCATTATTTTTCCTCATCTCAAAATTGAATTTTTCATATCTTACAATTGTGTCGAGTATCAAACCAATTGCAAAAAATAAAAGTGAAAAGATCATAAGTCCGGTTGCGAGTATTGCAGAAGGAACTTTATACACGTATTGAAATTCAATGAACTCCATAACAGGGTCAATGCCCAGCAGCACTCCGGCAATAAAAAATATCACAGAAAGTATTGAGAAGAATAACATTGGTCTGTAATCTTTAAAGATATTGAAAATTGTTTTTAGTACCCTGAAACCATCTTTAAAAGTATTCAATTTGGAAAAGCTTCCTTCAATTCTGTCTTTATATGTGATGGGGATTTCAATAATATTAAACCTCTTATCCAGGCAATGCAAAGTCATCTCGGTTTCAATTTCAAATCCTTCGCACATAATTGGATAGTTCTTTACAAAATTCTTAGAAAGCACACGGTATCCGCTCATAATATCTTTCAGGTTTGCTTTGAAAAGCAGGTTAATTATTTTTTTGACCAGGTTATTACCGAAATTATGAAACATCCGCTTATTCTCTTTTTCATAGCCGGAATCGGTGAACCTGTTCCCTACAACAAGGTCATATTCACCCGAGGCAACGGGGGGAAGCAATTTTTCAAGATCGTGTCCAAAATATGTATGATCAGCATCTGCCATTACATAAATGTCTGCATTAATTCTGCTGAATGCCGTGTTCATAGCATTAGCTTTTCCCTGCCTTTTAACAAAAATAACTTCGCCTTTTATATTATTTTCTTTTAATACCTTTTTTGCTATTTCGTTAGTTTTATCGGAAGAATTATTGTCTATAACATAAATGTCAGCTTCTTGTGAATACTGATGAAAATCGAGTATCGTCTTTTCGATAGTCAATTCTTCATTATAAGCAGGAAGTATTATCGCAGTTTTCATATTTAACTCACAAATTATTTACTTTATATAGATTCAAACCGTTATATGCCTGCCCAATTATCTGTACCTTGTATTTTTCGCTCCAGCTCTCTAATCGTGAGTCTTCAATTCTAAAATTTTCATTATCAGGCATTATGTAAAAGAATACCATATTTGAGGAGAAATCTTGAATTCCAATTAATTCATCTGAACCAATTACAGCAGCGCCGGCATATTGACTTACCCTCACCGAACGCACACTGATATCATTATCAATAAAAACCGGCAAGTAGCCATTTGATTTCTCTATATTAATGTTGTCATATAGTTCACCTAAATCGTTATAAGGCACCTCGTAGGTATTTTTAGTAAATGAGTACTTTCCCCAATGATCAGCAGTTATATAGATATTAATTACAAGGTTAATGAATATCAAAAACATCATCAGAATTTTTATACTATTTACAAATTTAATACTGATATAGCCGGCTTTATTAAAGATCAGCATAACAACTATAGCTGCAACAGACATATAAACGGCGCTTAGATACCGGGGATCACCAATGTGTGTCCAGTTCGGTCTTGGAATTTCATAATATCTTAAAGAGAAATAGAGAAGGAATACAATTATCAATATTATGATGACAAAGAACGGTATCAATAACTGCGAGGTTTTTTCAGAAGGCAGGGTTTTATTTTTTACCAGTCTGTTAAAAAAAATAATTATTGCAGCAAGGACCAATAATGAAACAAATTGAAATGCTAAAGTAATTATAAGATCAGGTGCAGCTTTAAGTATATAATCGAAGAGGTAAGATGTTTTGAAGAATGCGTTTATGAAAAACGGATCTGTCAGCAATAAATGTTCAGGAAAGAATCCCGCATCCCATATATCAGGATTATCCATATAATTTATATTGCTCGTAGTAACGAAATTGTAAATTAAAACTCCTGATGTGATTGCCAGACTGATTACAAATGAACCTGCACCGGCATAAAAGTATTTTCTGTCTTTTCTTAAAAAATAGATTATCAGCATTACGAGAGCAGGATAAAATGCTACAAAGAAATAGCTGTAATGTGTCCAGAATAACAGTGCAGCAAACAAAGCTGAAAGAGTAAGGTTTAATTTCGATCTTTCCGTAAAAAGATATGCAAAAATATAGTAAAGAGAGACAGACAGAAGCAGAAGAGCAAATACCAATATTGTGTTAATATTATTCAGAATTGAAGTTGATATTAAAAGGAATGAAATGAAATAGTAATATGCATCTTCTGTTAAAAAACTGCTGAAAAGATTAAAGGTTTTTCTCCAGGTTATTACCAGCAGGACAAGCAAGCCGATTTGCAGTAAAAAACTTGAGAAAAGCAGATTCCCGGTTATAAATCCTAAAATTGCAATCAGGAATGGATATAACGGAGGCCATTGAATATGAGTGGTGTAGTAAATTTCACCCTCAGCATTTAAATATTTAAATGAAAATCCATTCCCATCCATAAAATTCTGCGCCATCGCCATTTGCGAAAGATGGTCGGTGCTCATATCCGGCTGGGCATAGTAATACGCAACTCTTGCAAGTACCAGAACGGCAATCAGAAGCCAGAGAAACCGGGTGTGGTTCATTTACGTATCTCCGGCAGGGAAGTGCTGATTATTTTTAACTCGGGGATCGGGTAGTGCTTCACTATCAAAAAATAACTCAGATTTATTATAAGTAAAATGATTAAAACTAAAATTGACAAAATAACAGAGATATATTTTGCAGTTAAGAAGAATAAAACTGCCAGAACAATATTGATAATGATTAGCCGGTAAAATGAAAGTAACGAGAAAAATGATTTATATGAAAGTTTAAACAATCTGAAAAAATTATATTTACTTTCACCAAGTTCCCTCTCCGGTGCTTCATATTTTATATAAGCGGTTATTATTCCCTCTTTATTCTTAAAGTTTGTCTTAAATATGTGCCACCAGTTTTTATTCGAGAGAAACTTTTCTTTAGTTGACCTATCCATCAATCGGAACATTACGTTCTGCTCAAAAAAATTTACTCCCACAATGATGTAGAAAAAAAGATTATAAGCATAGCTCATAATCGTCCTGTAGATTTTTTTTCTTTTATAAACAATTCTATGTCCCTGAACCAGATTATTACCCTGCAGGAAAGACTTAATCATTTCAACAGCAGTTTCAATCGGGTGTCCGCCGTCAACATCCATCGTTATAACTGCATCCGCTTTTGATAAACTTAAACCGTAAGTGAGAGCAGCGTACTGCCCGTATTTATTATCGAGTGAAATATAATTTACATTGTTTAATTTCCTGGAAAGGTTTCTCAGCAATTCCACAGTGCCATCACTGCTCCCGTCCTCTAAAAAAATTATGTTTAAATTAATACCATCGGGAACAAGGTTATTGAATTCATTAATAAATCCGGGAATAGTTTTCTCCTCATTCCTTACCGCGACTAAAACATCAACCGACTTCATCCAAACCTGCAGACTTTGCTTCCTTTGAAACCCGGCTGATGCCTTTCAATGTAAAACCTTCATAAGAAATCGAGATAAAACCTAGTATAACACTTATAACAATCACAGGAATCTGATAATAAAACGAAAATGCAACAGCTTGTGTTTTATCAAGTCCAAGAATCCCAAATGCAAGAACACAGGCAAACTGATGTACGCCTACATTCCCGGGTGTTGATGGCAAAATGAAAGATACACCAAGAAATATCAAGCTCAGCATAGAAGCGTCCCAGCTAAGAAAACCATTCAGCCTTTCGACAATTATAAATCCGGCAAATACATATAAAAACCAAATGAGCCCGGTTGAGAACAATAAATAGACTACATCTTTTAGGTTCAGATAATTACGTAAATAATAGAATATTGAGTTAATCTTTCCTCTGATTTTATTTACCAATTTGTATTTTGAAACCTGCTCCAGCTTCAAATCAATATATTCTCTTTTTCTGAATAGTAGTAAGAGAGCAGTAGTAGCAATGATTAAAATGCCAATGAAGATATATCCTCCTCTCAGAATATCTTCCGGAATGTCATATCTGAGCACAGCTATTACAAACAGCAATGATAAGCCTATTAAATCAAAGATCCTCTCTATAATTGCTGAAGTAAGAACTTGTGTTTTACTGTAATCCATCTTTTTGGCAAGTAAATATGATTTAATAATATCTCCAAGACGGGCAGGGAGAAAATTATTTGCAAAATAACCTATGTTGGTAAAATTAAAGGTTGTGCGAAAGTTGTTACCCGGAATAATATCAACCAGCTTATGCCAGCGAAGAGCTATAATTATCCGTAGAACTATATTTACTGCAATTACCAGCAATAATATGTCCAGGTTCTCAAACCTGAAATAATATATTAATTTATCGGTATCAATACCCCTTAGAGCCAGATAAAGCAGCACTAAAGAGACAAGTGCTCCAATGTAAAATTTATATTTATTCAGGAAATTTTTCATTTATCGTTTTGTATAAAATACCATTATTCTTAACAACAGATGCGGTTTTGTCTAATGTCTTTTCTCTTAAAAGTATATATTATGGATACTCCGGGGGAGGTTTTTTAGAAAATTTTTAAGCAACTTTGGCAAACAAATACCGAGCCAAAATCTGTTTTAAAACATATAATATATTCTGCAATAATTCTAATTATTCACGCTATTTAATAAAGTCTTTTATTGAAATGAAACAGACCTTATTTGTTGATACATAGTCGTCCAAAATTCTCAAAGTATGGCTATTCAATAATTTAGGATGTAAAATCATTGTGGAATAAAGCGGAACCCTATTATACTCATAAGTGAAGAGTTCATTAAAGCTGCTGTCTGTGCTAAATTGTCTGAATCTTGAATGTGTTAGAGAGATTATTCTTTTTAAGTAACTCGGTTTTACATCTTTAAAATATTCACCCACACCTCTTCCTTTTCGCTCACTTTCTAGTGAAGGATATTTTAATTTCCTCAAAAAAGTAAAGTATATATTGATAAAAGCAGGTATTTTCAAAGTCGTCACAGGTATTTCAATGAAGCTGCCGAGCCCTGTAATTTCTTTAGGTGTATTCTCAAAATAGTAATATTGTTTTACCGGATAAGAATTAAAGTTAAAAGAAAACACACCATTATCATTTTCAAGGTTCGGGCACACAGAACTGTCAGTCCTTATGCCGTTACTGAGCAGTACATTTCTCAGCTTATCAAATGGCTCAATCAGATACCCTCCTGCTCTGAAAGTAGTAACTTTATAATCGGGTTTCACTTTCCTGATTATATTTTCCATAAGTGCTTTTGCAATACAAATACAACCGGCTATGGTATTGATATCATCTTTTTTATTTTCAATTGATAAATTATGCAGCTTGAATCTTTGATAGTTAAATATCCATCTATTATTTTCGTACTTGGCATCTAACCAGTGAGGATGTAGATGCAGTTGAATATCATGTCCTTTGCTTGCTAAATCCAGTATCTGATTTTCAATCAGAAGTCTATCCTCTTTAAGTGCCGGGTGATTTTTTTCGAGGCCGAGTAAACGGTAAAAATGCAGAATATCCCAGAATACGGTCATTCGGGAGTCATTTTTTTCGAGGATTGATAGAATCTTCTGAGTAGGTTCAATAATAACATCTTTTACATTCCCGGTTTCTTTGCCCAGAAATAATTCATAATCTATTGTTAAGATTATTTCTTTTACTTTTTTAGTACTGTTAAATGCCTTATAAGCAATGCCTTTTTTTCCAAGTAATCCATCAATCAAACCGGAGTAATAAAATTTTAATACATTTATGTTGTGCATTCGCCGAATTGCCCATACAATTTTTAAGGGTATGTTAAGTAATTCTGCCAGTAAGGAGAATGCCAGGTTAAAATAAAACCTGAACTTTTTAAAGTATAAATATCTGTTTCTTATGACATAATAATACATAATATTATAACCCGTCTTATTCTGATTGCCGAAATCATGAAAATGTCTGACAATTGCATCGCGCACACATACAGTTTTGAAACCTGCTTTTTTTATCCGATAAGCAAGATCAAGCTCATCATTATACATAAAATAGTCTTCTTCAAAAAGACCCGTAATTTTTAACACACTGCTTCTGATCATCATTGCCCCGCCAAGAACAAAGTCAACATAGATCTCAGCCGGAAGATTCACTGTCCACTTTTCATTACCGAATGGACCAACCTTTTTTTGCGTTCTGAAGTTCGCATTAACACCGTATGCTTGTATGACATTTTCAGGTTCATTGCCGTATAAAACGATTGGCCCGATAGCACCAATCTTTTCATCAGATTCGATTCTTTTAGTTAGAATGTCAATACATTTCTCTTCTAATTCGATATCCGGATTTAAAATAAACACATACTCGCATCCGTCTTCTATCGCTCTTTTAATCCCGATATTATTACCTCTTGCAAACCCGTGGTTTACACGAGAAAAAATGATTTGAATTGAAATCTTTGATTGATACGTGCGAATTATATCTAAGGTTTGATCAGCGGAATTATTGTCAACGACGTAAACCTCCAGGTTGTTATAATTTTGAATTATAATTGAATCCAGTAGTCTTCCAATATCTTTTTGACTGTTATAAGTAACTATTATTATTCCAACTTTCATTACTTTTTAATTTCTGTTTTGTTTGAGAGATATATCAGAATGCAGATTATTGAACAAGCCGATATAATATTCAGCCATTTTCTCAATTGTGTGATTTTCACGTACGTATGAATAGGCATTATTACTAAGTCTCTTTGTTAGTTCGTTGCTCAGGTATAGTGTTTCAATTGCATTTACTAATTCAACCACATCAAGATTTACCAGGATACCGTTATTTTCATTAATAAACATCCTTGTATCGCCGACATCCGTGGCAATAATAGCATTACCGCAGCCCATAGCTTCAAGCACACTCTGGGATGGATAGTTATTCGTAGTTTGCAGTGAGACAAATACTGAAGTATCAGCAAGGATTTCAGTTGGTCGTGAATGGAATCCGCGAAATACAATGTTTGTTAATCCTGAGCTTTTTACTTTTTCTTCTATGTCAGTTGAAAGTCTTCCTTCTCCCATTATATGAAATTGTATTTCCGGATATTTTCTTGATAATATAATTGCCGCTTCCAGAAACACATCCGGATTTTTATCCTTCTCTAATCTCCCGGAGAAAGCGACCTGGAAAAGACTTTTATCACCGACCTTACATTTTGAATAATCAGTAAATGAACAGGGTGTAATAGAAAGAGATTCCTCTTTTACCTCTATACCCCTATCCCTTATACCCTCAAGTATAAAAGGACTAAGAAAATCCACTATGTCGCTGTTTTCTAACGCATAATTGAAAGAACTGTACTTTCTGTACCAGAATTTTCTTTCTTTGGGAAGAACATCACTGAACCAGCTATCCATATCGCAGAAAATAATTCCCACGTTCCGTTTTTTTTTCATAAGATAAAAGTAGAGAGGAATTATACCGTTGTAAATACCCAGAAAACACTTAATATCTTTTTCTTTTCTGATTTCATTGATTTCTTTGAAATACCTTTTTTGAATTCTGTAATTTTTTATGAATCTATAAATCTGCTTAATAAAACCGGGATGATTGATTGTATATGTTTTTGATTGACTGATAGCCTTTGGTTTATTGTTAATGGCTACTTTTTTTAGACCGATAGGGATCACATACTCCAATGGATAATCAGGAAAAACTTCCTGGATTTTATAATATAAATTCCACGTGATGACAAAATAAAATTTGCCGGGATTCTTTTCCGAAAGATGTCTAAACAATTGTGTAAATCTTTTTTCGGCACCACCGAAAAGTCCACCCGTTAATAAGATAAAAGCGTAATTACTCATTGCTTATGATTTAGTATTTATCCAGATTTGAATGATTCAAATACTTATTAGTAAGTGTATTCAGATTTCTAAGATACCTCTGTAAGCGCAGCGTTATCATAAAAATTTATTATACATGGTTATTCTCTTTAACTAAACTCACCTGAAGTTTCCGATATAAAGCAAACCCAATTCCCAAAATAACTCCAGTGTAACCCATGTATGGAGCTGTAAAATCAACGCTCAAATTATATAAGCTGATTGTTAACTTTGTTGCAATAATTAACAAAACGAATGCAGAAAATATTATGGTTAAAGGATCCTGCAAATATTTTATTAAAGTCAACCTCAATAGTCTTATCATTTTAAAGAATAGTGCTACCATCATAAAATATAATGGAAGCATCAATATTGCACCCGCTAAGCCGAACCCAAATATCATATAATAAATAGGCACTTCACCGGCTGCATCGGCAGCTATAGCAAATTCTTTACCCCGGGCTGAAGTTGCACGTCCATCAAACCAATATAAATAAGTATAACCTGTACCAAAAAACAAATTGTTATTAATGTACTCCATTGTAAGCTTGTAGTCATTACTGCCTTTTACTCTTTGATCACTTTCTCCCTTGGAATCCCTCCCGGTAGTGATTAGTAAAACAGTATCTTCACCAATTTCTGCTATATAACTAACATATTTAGGAAAAGTAAGTGCCATAACTAAAATAACCACCATAGTGGGTAATATTACTTTCAGCAAAGCTGACAGCTTCCCCATTCTGAATATGTATGCTATTATTAGACTTATTATTATTACAATTCCTATTATATCTATCTGAGTTCGACGGGTAAGAGTTAAAAGATAGGTAATTATTAATACGACCCCGGTATAATACAACAAAGTTTTATAATTTAATCTCAGGTTAATTTTTTTGGATAAAAGATAAGTGATTAGCGATATAGGAAATAGAAAAGAGCCGAGCCCGTATCCCATCATCGATATTCTCATCATTTCGCCCTCGGTATTTCTTGCAAATTTCCAAACCGGGATTAATTCGATTCCAGTAATTAGTGTAATGAAAAATAAAGTCAAGATTATTGCGCTGACAGTTATTGTTGTAGTGTAAAAGTAGTATAAACTTCTTGATGCGAAAACATAAACAGCAATCAATATAAAAATGCCATAGATAAATAATCTGTTTTTTATCAAAAAATTTGGATAATCAAAATCATTTTGATAAAATGGTACAATTCCACCATAAACTATATAAAAATATAACGCAAATAAAAAAAGAAAAATTAAAAACCGCTTAAGGAATTGATCCTGAAATACTGCTCTCCAGTTTGCATTTATAGAGAAAAGACAAAGCGCCATACCAGAAATAAAAACATCTGTGATATGTAATGGTCCTGCCAGGCTACCACCGAAATAAACATAAACATACCCACCGGGATCAAAATAAAGGTTCAGGAATATCCAGAACCATAGATCAGGCTTGTTGCGGATAATTATAATTGCAGAGAGGATGAATATAATTGCAACAATGGCTATGAATAATAGCTTTATCATCCTACTGTATATATCCCCGGTGAAACAGAATTTATTTTCATACTTACTTTACTAAAAAGGTTTTAATTCTTGTGTTTGATTCTAATTATAATACTTCTTGACCAGTTCATTGTAATCTTGAGTAGTTTTTTCTATAATATTTTTCCAGGAGTAATTATCAATCGCGGTTTCTCTCAGTTTATTAAAAGAAATTTTTCCGTCAATAATATCCATAATAGCATTTTTCATCTCATCAATTTCTGATACAGCAAGTCCAACATCTTTTCTGCATTCCTGAGGAAAGTTTTCTAAGCTTCCGCCAATTATAGGTGTGTTACAAAGTAATGCTTCAACAGGAAGCAAGCCAATACCGCCAAAAATATGTTCAACTGAATATTTTGGTAAAATATAAACTTCAGCAGCCGATAAATATTTATATATTTCTGTGTGCATAATCCTCCCGTAAACTTTAGCTCCGGCTTCCTCAGCATAATTTATTAATGGATCTCCTTCGTTAGTACCGACGATCAGCAGTTCAACGTCATCTCTTTGTTTCTTTATCTCTTTATAGATATCTATTAAAATATCAGGTCTCTTGGTGTAATTTAACTTTCCAATGTAAAGCAGATATTTTTTATCCGGGTCGAGATTTAAAAGCTGCTTTGCTTCTTTTTTGTTAATAGGATTAAACCGCTCAGTGAATACTCCCAGTGTTTGCTTTTTTATAATTGCATCTGTTTGAGGAAGATATTCCTTCAATCTTTCGTCCAGAATATAAAGTAAATCTATATTCCTGAAAGCTATTTTTTCCAGCGGAAGATGAAAATAGTATAAAAGCTTTTTTAATCCGCCGGATATTCTAATTTTATAAATCGCTGAGGATTCTCCATTGTTTTGTACAACTAATGGATGATTTTTCAATTTGAATGCTGTGGTATAAAACAACAAATGCCTGAAACTTGTTATGTGAAAAATTACAGGTTCGTTTTTACTAAGTTCATTCTTCAGATGTTTTAGCAGCGAGAGTGAGTAATCACCAAAATACTTTACGTGAAAAGCCGGAAAAATTTTAAAGTGAACACCAGATATTTCCTTTTCATAAATTTGCCTGGCTTTATGATCAGTTTTCCAGCATTCAACTTTTACTTCGGGATTATACTCTTTAAATTTTCTTGCACTGCCGCCGCCCCATCCAATGGTGAAATAGTTATCACCATCTTTAATACTTGATGGGATATTGGTTCCGTGCCCGGATATTCTGTCTATGTAAATGACTTTGTACATACTAAATATTTTTAGAAATTCTCGATATTAAAATTGAAACACATTTTAGCTTAAAAAGTCATCTTACGCAAAGCTGTTAAACCTTCGAGGTTTTGCTAAAAAGGCAGTTAAACTATTAGCTCAATTCTTAATTATTTCAGAAAACCTCGAAGGTTTTTATGAAATATGCGCAACGTAAGTTTAAAAAAATGTGTTAATCAAATGATCTGAAAATTATTTATTCCTCACCCTTTGTTTTATGTAATCAACTAAAATTAAAATCTGCTTGTAATCAACTATTTTGAAAATTAAAGGCAGTGTTAAAACAATAATAAACGTAATGGTTTTGATCCAATAGGGAATCTGAACAGCATTTTTTAATTCATAAAATGGAAAAAACAGAGCAATCGATAAAGCTAATAATAAATAAAGTATCGGTTTAAGAATGCTTCTTTTAATATAAAACACTTTTTGTGACCAGTAGTAAGCAACAAGGAAGTAAGCGCTGTTGGAAATTACAGTTGTAATTGCAGCCCCCACAAAACCAAAGTGAGGCACAAAATAAAAATTTAATCCGATATTTACTCCACCAGCGATTAGCATTATCCATACATAAGGTTTGCTCTGCTCTCTTAGAGTCATACCATTACCGGTTAAATCAACACTGAAGTAAATTATCTGGCTGAACAGCAAAAATGGAATTGCTAAAATACTCTCAATGTATTTTTCTGTTGTAAGAATTGAGACGATATCGTAACTGAAAATAGAAATACCCAGTGCAAGAGTTCCTGCAATTGCCAGATATGCATACCATATTTTGGTCAGAAGCGCTTTTGTCTGCGGTTTATCTTCATCCCTTTCATCACTGTAAAGCGACATTATTATAACCATTGAACTCATTGATAATGCCATATTGATCAATTGAATGGGCTGGGAGAGTGTTCCGCCTATTGAATACAAACCGATCTGGCTTAAGTCCTGGTAGTGAAGTAAAAAGAATCTGTCTGAGACACTGTTAACCCAGGTAAGAATGCTTGTAAAAATTAGGGGAAGACCAAACTTCAGCATTTTCCTTGCCCAGTACCAGCTG
This sequence comes from Ignavibacteriaceae bacterium, assembly GCA_035478175.1. Taxonomy (GTDB): domain Bacteria; phylum Bacteroidota; class Ignavibacteria; order Ignavibacteriales; family Ignavibacteriaceae; genus IGN2. The sequence goes on along the minus strand of DATIJX010000070.1, from coordinate 20,388 downwards.
AATTCACGTATGTATTTGCTTCTTACAAAATAAAAATAACCAAACGTTAAAGTGACAACTGATGTAATTAAAGTTGCAAGCGTTGCACCTAATACACCCCATTTTAAAATTACGACTAAAAGAATACCTGATACAGGTAATATGACAGCTCTTAAGATCGTTACAATGTTAAATTTAACTGGCTCACGATAAAAACGAAAAATGTTTAACTGAATATCCTGCTGTGTTGAAAAATATAATAAAAAGCCCGTAAGCAGTACTACCAATGAATATTCATCGGTATCAAAAAGCATTAAAGAGATTTTAGAAGAAAAAAGAATAAAAAATAAAAGCGGGACGGCAAAAGTAAATAATCTTATTGTTGCGGAAGTATATAATAGTTTCTTTTTTTCTTCCTCACTATCCGCAATAAAAAAATAACGTGAAGTTGCACCGGGAAGTCCCAGACTTACTATTGTTGCAATGAAGAAAGTAAGCGTAGCCAGAGTATCGAGAACACCATATTCTGCAGGTGATAAAGCCCGGGTATAAAATGGAAGAAGAATAAACCCTATGACTTTCTGAAGTACAGTCCCGACACCATAAATGATAGTATCCTTTGAAACATTCCTCATTAACGACATCTATGCACCCTTTGAGCAAACAAGATTGAAGCAGTAAGCACAGTACATCTGATATCTTTAAGGAAACCATTCGATAGCGGAAGAAATATCATATAAAATTACGTCTCAATAACTAAAATTTACTAATTGAAAAATTTTCTTTTATACTTAAAAATAATGTCGAAGAATTTATGTTCAAGCTCCAGAATTACTTTTGGCAAACTAGGTGAAAATTCCTCATATTTTCTTGGAGGAGTATTCATTATTTCATCAAATTCTTCACGGCTTAAACCAAGCTTTTTGGGTACATAGATTAAATGTTCCTGAAGCTCTTTTTCATTGTAAAGAGGTTTTTCTAATTCCTTGAGAGCATCTTCTCTTGTGATCTGTCCGGCTAAAATCAGAGAAGCTAGATGAGCTTTTCTCTTATCGAAGCCAAATTTGGTCGGTAAAATATAGGCTTGAAAAAATTTAGTATAAATTGATTCGTGGTGTTTTCCACCGTAATCTCTCCAGCCAAGTTTATCAATTAAAAATTTCTTTGCTTTCTCTTTGTCATACTCAATGCAATCCAGCAGTGAATAAATCTTTAATCGCTTGAACCTGTTCCAGTATATTCTTTTAAAGACTGAGTAATGGGGAAAGTCTTTTAATCTATGATTACCAAACAAACTATTTACCTTTTTAATATAACCCCAGTCCATATGTCCCTGCGACCATGTTCTTGGCAAAATTGATTCAGAACTGTAATTTGTTCCGAGGATCATTGGGACATCTTCTTTGGTGGCAAAATCCTTGAGCAAAGAACTTATTGCATGATCGGTTGGAATTTCTGAGTCAGGAGTTGAAGCTTTAAGGAATGCAACCTGCAAAGAACGGAATTCTTCCCAATCAAGAACATATGTGTATAGTTCAATATCAAGATTCTTTAAAACATTATGAATATTGGAAACAGCAAGCTCGGCATCCCAGCCATTATCGAGGTGAATAGCCAGCGATCTTAATCCGATTTCTTTAACTTTATAAGCAACATAAGTGCTGTCCACACCGCCGCTGACACCAATTATACAATCATATTTTTTCCCCTTGCCCTTTTTCCTGCAGAAGTCAATCATCTCCTGCAAACGTTTTGCTTTTTCCTCGGGCTTAGGTACTAATGAATTTTTTCTTTCTTCATAAGTTCTACAGTAATTACACACACCGTTTTCATCAAATTTGATTTCGGGGTCAGATGTATCTATTACACAGTTTTTACATATTTGATAATTCATTTGCATCAAGGTTTATTCGTGAAATTTTCAGTTATTTTATGATAGGGAATTTAGTAAATCAATCCATTGTTGAACAGTAGAATTTGAAGAAGTAAGTTTCTTAATCCCTGCGGGGTTGTTCACCAATTTGGCTATAACTTCATCAAAATTACTCAGAGCATACTTAACTGTTTCCCCAAGCTGAGAGAAATCAGTTTCATAAAAGAATATTTTTTCTAATCTCAGTGGTGAATAGGGCAGCCAGCCGGCGCTAATAAGCAGATTATCCGCATAGATAGCTTCACAAACAGAAGCGCTCAGAGCATCACTCTTATTCATCATAATCATTATGTCTGAGGTTACTCTAAATTTCAGCAGTTCATCCAAAGGCAAATATTTGTCGAATAAAGTGAAGCTAATCTCAGATTCTTTGAGCTTGAGAATAACTTGCTGCATATACTCATTTGTAAAATAACCATAAGTCATCGGCACCAGCAGGTGAATTTTCAGTTTTGTAACGGCATCAAATTTATTAAGTTCTTCGAGGATAGGAAGATGATTGCAAATAGGGTCGCCGCAGTAACCGACAGTGATTTTAATTTTGTTTTCGGGGATGTTGTATTTCTTCAGAAAATTCAGATCAGGGCTGTTTTGTTTAATATGATCCATCTGGTCAAAGAGTTCATCTTTAATTCCGAAAAGCAGACGGACAATTTTATCTTTTACATCCTGTCCGAACTTAGCAACAACTGCTCTTTCCATTTCGTAACTATGAACTGTAATTATGTCTGCTCGTTTCAACGCCTCCAATTGCAGGTAGTATTTATCAGAATAACAGCACTTATCGTCTTCTGATCCCCAGATTTGAAAAAGATCAGAACCCCAATAGGAAAGTATTATCTTTACCCGGGGACTGATATAATTAACAATCGAAAGAGTTCCCACAGAAAGTGAGTGAAAATTTATTATGTCATAACTATTTAAAGTTGGTGAAAATATTTCTTTATTGTGCTGATCAGCAAAAGTTTTTCTAATGCTTTTTAAAAGTTGGGCTTTATCTTCAAGGCAATTAAAAAACAATATTTTAATTAAAGTTTTATAAAATTCAATTGTAAGTAAGTATTTTAATATTTTAACAATAGTTATCCGTCTTCCTGATAAATCATTATGATTCAAAACATTTGAGTAGGATTCAGATATAGTTTCACTGCTTCTGGGTACTTTTCTGTTTTCAAGTAAGTCAACTGCGAACCCCATAACTTGAAGTTTTTTTGCAAGGGGATTTAAAAAATCAGATACTTCCGGTCCAAGAAATAATATTTTTTTCACTTCAAAGTCTTTATAATATCGATCCATTGTTGAACAGTAGAATTTGAAGAAGTAAGTTTTCTTATTCTCTCCATGTTGTTCGCCAATTTAACTTTAACTTCATCAAAATTACTCAGAACATACTTAACTGTTTCACCAAGCTGGGAGAAATCAGTTTCGTAAAAGAATATTTTTTCTAATCTCAGCGGTGAATAAGGCAGCCACCCGGCGCTTATAAGCAGATTATCCGCATATACGGCTTCACAAACAGAAGCGCTCAGAGCATCACTCTTACTCATTTGTATCATTATGTCTGAGGTTACTCGTAATTTAAGCAGCTCATCCAGAGTTAAAAACTTATCGAACAGGGTAAAACTAATTTTAGATTCATTAAGTCTGAGTATAACATCCTGCATATACTCATTAGTAAAGTTTCCATAGGTCATCGGCACCAGCAGGTGAAATTTCTGTTTTGTAACGGCATCAAATTTACCAAGTTCGTCAAGAACAGGGAGGTGATTGCAGATAGGGTCGCCGCAGTATCCGACAGTGATTTTAATTTTGTTTTCGGGGATGTTGTATTTCTTCAGAAAATTCAGATCAGGGCTGTTTTGTTTGATACGATCCATCTGTTCGAAGAGTTCATCTTTAATTCCGAAAAGCAGGCGGACAATTTTATCTTTTGCATCCGGTCCGAATTTCGCTATAACTGCTCTTTCCATTTCATAATTGAAAACAGTAATTACATCGGCTTTTTTGATTGGTTTAACTTGCTGGTAATGATCTTTAAGATCATTTGCGGTAATAAGATCGGTTCCCCAGATTTGAAAAAGATCTGATCCCCAATATGATAGAATTACTTTCTTATCAGCATCTAGATAATTAACAAATGAAAGAGTACCCACGCTCAGGGAGTGGATATGTATTATATCATAGCTGTTCAATATTGGTGAAAATACTTCTTTAGTATTCTGAGCAGCAAAAGAATTTCTTAAACTTTTAATTAATTGGCATCTTTCTCCGAAACAATTTAAGAAATACGTTTTGAGAAAAATTTTATAAAACTCAATTGTAAGTAAATACTTTAATACTTTAAAGATACTTATTCGCCTTCCGGACAAATCATTGTAATTCAAAACATTTGAATAGGATTCAGATATACCCGAATTACTTCTCGGTAATTTTCTGGTTTCAAGCAAATCCACAGTGTAGCCAAGAATCTTCAGTTGAGATGCAAGCGGATTTAAGAAATCAGATACTTCCGGTCCAAGTAATAAAATCTTCTTCAATTGATTTTCCTTCCCTGGTTCTCAAGAGCTGTATTAGTATAAACAATCGCACACATATGAAAATTTGAAAAGATTTTTTTTAGTGTTTGCTCAGGTATAATTATTATCTCACCAATTGTCACTTCTTGAGTTAAAGAGGCATTTTCAGCTAGTTCATATAACATTTTATAAACTTATTATCTTTTTTTTATTGTTTTAACAGTAAATAGTATGATGATACATTTTATACTATCCAGTAAATCCCATATACCATTGAAATATAAAAGGTAATAGAAATATTATATCGTACAAGTAATCTTTTAAAATGGTTGGTAATCACCTTCTGCTAATAAATACAATGTGTAAGAAGGTATGAATTATTTACCGCTTATCCGGGTACCTTTACTTCGGGTTTGAGAGAGTTGTACAAATCGAATTTCGTGGCAGGAATTCCAAAATAAGTACCTTCCTGAATAGTATCCTTTATAACCACAGAACCCGCTGCTATCAAACAATTTTTCCCAATTTTTTTGTATTGGATAACAGTTGCACCAACTCCGATTATACAATTATCACCAACCTGAACCCCACCACTTATAATTGCACCAACTGCCACATGAGCAAAATCGCCGACAATGCAATCGTGCTCAATTATTGCCCCGGTATTAACAATTACACATTTACCAATATTCGAACTTACGTTTATTATTGACTCTTCGAGAATAACTGCTCCCTCTCCGATACTGACTTCTTCATTAACAATTGCATCCTTTGAAATAATCACCGGTAACTCGAAACCTATCTCTTTTAACATTTTATAAATTTCTTGTCGTTTATTTGAAATTTGAACGCTTCCGACTCCAATGACAGCTTTGCAATTTTTATGTGCTTTCAAAATGTCTGGTAAAACTTTATCGGTGCCTAAAAATCCTGCACCGAGCACTAATCCTTTATCTATTAAATCAGTGTAGCCTAAAATTTCATATTTATCATTTTTTTTAATAGCATTGATAATAACTTTCCCTTGTCCTCCTCCTCCTACGACAACGATTTTATCTCTCATATAACCTTTTTTCTCATATATAAGTCTTTATTTTTATTAACAAGTATTATGTTATTATCAGTTTCCAATGGTTAGGACACAAAAGCTAATTAGTAAATATTTTTTCAAGTGAGAGTTTAATGTACAAATCTGTATTTCAGAAATTTATCATTGTATTTTTGAACTAACCCGGGATATTTAGTACCCCACTGTTCACAAACCATATTATAAATTTCCTGGTTATGGATTCTATTTCCAGTATAGAATTCAGATGTTGTCTTGGAAAAATTCATTTTGAATCTTAAAAGTGAATCGTCTTGCTTGCAAGATCTTCCTCCGCCTAAATGAAGAATCTCTAATCCTTCACTGATGCCGTATTTTATTATTTCATTAAACAGGAAATTATTCGGCCTGTAAATTTGATACTCGGTTTTGGATACCTCAAAATGAACGTGTAAAACATTTTTTGAAAGCAGGCATATTGCGGAAGCTATAGGGATTGATTCTTTGAATACAACAAAATGTACTATTGGTAAATTGTTAAAACTATTTTCAAAATAAGTATCATTAAAATAAACATAACTCTGAGCATTAACTCTATCCATCGTTTCTTTATACATCTGGATGAAATCCATTTTATATGGAAATTCATTCTTGTATGCAGCTACCGTTAAATTATTCTTTACTGCTTTATTTATATTGCCTTTTGCAGAACGGGAATAATTATTATAAATACTTTCATAATTTTGTTTCAAGTCAACACATACAGTCTTTCTATTGTAACTTATATCTAAAAAATCTTCTGAAAATTTGTGATTTTTTAATAGAGGATTAAATCTTGTAAATTCTGCAATAATATTATTGAGTTTACAGAAGTTATTAAATTCGTAGTAAAAACTCTTCGTAAAACCAGAATTATCGCATGTATATAAAACTCCGTTATAACCATAAGCGCCAAAAATATCATAGCAATCACTATCCAGTTTGTATCCGAACTTATTTATTCTGGAAAGTAAAAAAGGGTATAGTGCAAGACCGTTTCTGTCCGCATAAACAAAGCAGAGCCCGGTGCCATCTCCATTCTTTTCATAAAGTTCATAGTATTCCGGAGTATAGTAAGCATCTTGCATTGAGGCTGGTAATTTTTTCAGGTAAGCCCACCATTCTTCCCGATCTTTTAATGTCAATAATTTATTACTACTTTCAAAATCTGCAGAAGAAGTTTTAATATTTATTTCCTCTAGTTCTAAAGTCATTATAGCTATTATCGAATTTGGATAAAATAAATTAAAGCCTGAATCCGCTGGGCAAATTAACAACTTTAGCTTCCAGCAGAGAAGCATTATCAATATTTCCGGTTTGGCAATTTTTATACATTTCTAAATGATTCATCAGGCGCCAGATTGGTCTTGTCATAACCCCGTTATTGTTAGTAAAATCAAGAAAAGCATCTCGCTCCTTTTCATCTTTCAACCGAATAATATTTAGCCAATAGTTTGATCTGGAATTTATTGGTTCACTAGCAAAATCAATCTCTGTATTACCGAAAAACTCGCTATAGAGTTTAGCTGTTTCTCTTTTATTTGCCAATAATTTTTCTAAGTATTCCATTTGAGCAACACCCACAGCTGCAGTTACATTCGTTAAACGATAATTATAGCCAACTTCATCGTGTATAAACTCCCATTTGTGAGCGACTTTTGCAGTAGTTGTTATGTGTTTTGCTTTTTTAGCAAATTCTTCGTTGTCAGTAATAATCATTCCACCACCGCCGGTTGTTATTGTTTTATTACCGTTGTAACTGAGTATTCCTGCCAGTCCAAAAGTGCCGGTATGTTTACTCTTGTAGTACGAACCGAGGGATTCAGCTGCATCTTCAATAACCGGTATGTTGAATTTAACTGCAACTTCAACAATTTCATCGATTCTGCACGGATGACCAAAAGTATGCATAGGCACAATTGCAGAAATCGGCTGATTGGTCATCTGGTTAATTGGTTTCCCGGTTTTAGAATTGATTTTCACATTTTCATTTAACCAATATAATAGTTTCTCCGGGGACAGGCCCATTGTATCGAGATCAACATCTATAAAAACTGGTTTAGCACCGCAGTGAGCAATCGCATTTGCGGTTGCAACAAAAGTTAGGGGTTGTGTAATTACTTCATCTCCATATTTAACCCCGGCGATTTTCAAAGCTATCTGTAATGCTGCAGTTCCATTAACAATCGCGACAGCAAATTTTGCTCCGGTAAACTCAACTGTCATTTGTTCGAATTGTGTAACATACTTCCCAACATATGATACGTAAGTTGTCTCTATGCAGTCCAATAAATATTCTTTCTCTTTCCCCAGGAACACAGGTGCATGGAGTGGTATCGGATTTTGATTCGGGTAAATTGATTTTATGAAATCAACAATTTCACTATACATTATAAATATCAGTTTTGTACTTATTCAGATTATTCTTTAGCCATGCAATTGTTTCAAGAAGACCCTTTTCAAGATCATATACAGGCTTCCAATCGGTATTTTGAACAAGCTTTCTATTGTCACACAGTAATCTCTCTACTTCACTGTTATCTGGTCTGACTCGAATAGTATCGGTTTCTATATTTTTTTCAACTTGTGTGAGTGAACGAATTTTTTTTACCAGTTCTTCAACAGATATTTCCTGCCCCATTCCAATGTTTGTTACTTCACCAAATAGTTTTTGTGATTTGAATATCTCTAAAAAACCTTTACAAGTATCTTTGACAAAAGTTAAATCACGAGTTGGTGCAAGATTACCGATTGATAGATTTTCTTTATCGGATAATAGTTGCGAAATTATTGTTGGAATAATTGCTCGTGCAGATTGTCTGGGACCATATGTATTGAAGGGCCGGACTATTTTAACCGGAAGATTAAATGAACGATAGAAACTAATTGCTAAATGATCAGCGGCAATTTTGCTGGCTGAATATGGTGATTGGCCAACCATTGGATGGTTTTCATCAATTGGGACATATTGTGCGGTACCATAAGTCTCGCTTGTTGATGTAATAAGAACTTGTTCTAATCCAGATTCTTTTGATGCTTGCAATACATTATAGGTGCCTGTAATGTTCGTTTCAATATAAGCTTTAGGGGAAACATATGAGTAAGGAATACCGATTAATGCAGCCAGATGAAAAACCGTATCACAATTCTTTAGTGCATTTGAAACAGAATCAAAATCCCTGATATCACCGCTAATGATCTCAATATCATTTTTAATAGAAGAAGATTCAAGCCATCCCCAGCTATTCTTTGAATTATACCGGACAAATGCTTTAACACTAATACCTTCTTTGACAAGCAACTCGGTAAGATGGGAACCGATGAATCCACCTGCACCAGTGATTAAAATTTTCATTGTTCCACACTATAGAAATTTTCATTAAAATCTTTTTGAGCAGATTCATAATCGTCAATTCTTCCTATATCCAGCCAATATTCTTTCAGTTCATACTTAGAAATCGGCTCCTGCTCTGACAACATTTTTTTTATTAATGAATCCATGCCATAATATTCATTATCCGGGATGAAGTTTAAGATACCTGGCTTCATAACATAAATACCTGCCAGCGCAAATGTAATTATGTCTGGTTTTTCTTCAATTCCAGTAACGATGTCATCTTTAAAGAAGATATTTCCAAAAGCATATGGCATAATTATTTTCTTAATACAGACCGAGAGAGTGGATTCTTTATTAACTGCAAAGTTGTAAAAGTTGGTGAGATTAATATTGCTTAGTATGTCTCCATTCATTAGTAAGAAAGGTTCTGTTAGCTCTGACTTTAATAAAGTTAAAGGACCGACAGTTCCAAGTTGCTTATCCTCACGGCTGATAATAAGTTTTACCCCATAGCGGGAGCCATCGCCGAAAAAGTTTTCTATATAATTAGATTTATAATTTGTTGCTAAAAAAATTTCATTAAATCCATGTTGCTTAAGATGCTCAATCTGAATCTCTAGAACTGCCTTTTCACCAATGGGTAACAACGGCTTTGGAATTACTTCCGTGAATGGTTTTAGTCGTGTCCCCAAGCCCCCAGCTAATATGACTGCTTTCATAATTTTTTATATACTTTCAGGATTTTATTTAACGTAATTAGATTAATACTTTTAAACTTTTATAAATTATCAACGAGAATAGTTTGAAAAGACAAAAATTGAACTAAAACGAGCCTATAAACTGAAAAATAAATCAATCTACCCTCGATAATTTGTAGTAAACTTAGAAGCCCAAGATTATGCCAAAAAATAACACAAAAAAGAAAACAATTATATAAAATTAAAACTACACTTGTCTCAATTAGAGATCAGAAAATGACCGTGCTACAAAAAAAGGCAGCGATTTTTAGCTAAAATTGCTTACTCAGTAAACAGATCTTTAATTTCATTAGAAAATCTTTCCATTCCAGGAGCATTAAGATGATCTCCATCACCGAAAAGCGAATCCGGATAGTCTACAGAGGAAAAATCATAATAATAAATGTTATCAAATTTATCTTTCAGATCAATTAAAACTTCATCATATAATTTAATATAATATTCAGGGATCTTTGACTTAAATGAAGAATGAATGGGTGTATTTATTAGAAAGAAATTAACATTGTATTCACGGCAGGTTTCAGCCATTCTGTACAATGATTCAATCATTATCCCGGATGAACCAACTTCACCATCAATATAATAATGTAAATTAATAAATTTATTGGTAAGACTTTCTTCCAGATTACTTTTATCACTTCTGTAGTTTCCCGGGTAAAGAGGAAATTCATTCAGTTTAGGATTATTCCTTAATATTGAAACATAGAAATTCAGGTAATCAGTAAGGTTTACAGGAACACCCACGTCATATTTCAATCGTATGAATGTTGAATTCACAAAATGCTCTAAGTACGCAAACCATCTGCTGAAAAAACTATTAAATGGTCCGTATTTATATTCAAGCAGTTGACCATTTGCTGCTGAGTGAATAATTTCTTTTCCCCACTGATCGAAAAGCGAATAATATTTATCACTGAACAGTATATCCTTGTTGTATGCAAAAGAAAGATTATGATAACCGTGACTTAATACCACGTTTTTAATTTGGGGGTTACTTTTAAGTAAAGATTTCATTTTACTATAAGTTGTAAAATAAATTTCGGATTCCACTGACGCATTAAATGAATTCTCAATAATCTCAGGATCGAATGTAGTATTTGCGTGCGAATCACCAAAAAATACAGTGGTTATGTTTTCAGGAAGTCTAAATGCTTCTTCAGAGAAAACAATTTTCAAATAGTTGTGAAGATAAATTTGTCCTACGATGACTGAAAAAATTCCGAATACGATAGTGAATAAAAAAATCTTTTTTATAAAGAGTTTCATTGATGGTAATGGTATTGATTAAAATTGAAAATAGATAAACTCTTGCTGTGAACCGCTAAAATTGAGAATCAGGAAAATCATTAAATAATAAATTGACCATCTCAATGCAGTAAATTTTATATTGTCAATTTCTAAACCGTGTTGTTTTTTTCTTTGAAGCCATTCAACAATAATAAAAGCAATAATAAAATAAAGAGTTCGTGATCTGTCAGGAAGTGTGAATAGTGAGGCTGAAAATAATCGTTCGATATAGCCGAAAGCTTGAGCCAGGTTATCTGCTCTGAAAAATATCCAGCCTAAACTCGTTAATAAAAAAGTAATTAATATGGATACAATTGGAAGTTTATCAAGCCGTAAATTCTTTTTAAATCTGTTTTTCAAATTTTTTGTGAAGAGGGCAAAAATCAGGTAAAACGCGTAAAGAAGTCCCCATATAATAAATGTCCAGTTCGCACCATGCCAAAGACCGCACAGGAAAAAAGTAGCTGTAATTACTATGGAGTAATTGATTTTATCTGCCCGAACTCCAAAATATTTTCTACGTGATAATTTGCGGGCAAGCGAATAAGAAATTGGAAGAAATAAATATTCATTTAACCAGCTGGATAGGGAGATATGCCATCTTTTCCAGAACTCTCCGATATTTTTAGAAAAGTACGGGTAATTAAAATTCTGCATCAGGTTGAAACCTAATAGACGAGCAGTTCCGATTGCGATATCAGAATACCCGGAAAAATCTCCGTAAATTTGAAATGCGTAATAAAAAGCACCAAGAAGCAGCATACTTCCATCTAAGGATTCATAATTACTAAAGATATAATTGACTTGAACGGCTGCATTATCGGCAATAACTATCTTTTTAAACAAACCCCATAGAATTTGTCTTAATCCATCAACAGCAGATTGATAGTGGAAAATTCTTTTTGATTTAATTTGCGGCAAGAGGGTAATAGGCCGCTGAATAGGTCCAGCTAACAATATAGGAAAAAAGCCAAGAGTCAATAAAACGTCAATTAAGTTTTTTTCTGCTTTCAGCTTCTCCCAATATACATCTATGATGTAACTGAGAGAAAGAAAAATGTAGAAGCTTATTCCAATCGGAAGTATTATTTCTAATGTCGTTTTTTGTAGAGATATTCCTAATGTAGTGAATAGATCGATAAATGAATCAACAAAGAAGTTAAAGTACTTGAAGTAAGCTAAAACCAGTAAGTTTAATGAGATTCCTGTAATCAACCACTTTTTTTTCTGTTCTTTCCGTTCGGCTTTCTGGATAATAAGCGCAATTGAATAACTTAAAACAGAGACGAAGATTAATAAAAATAAAAACCTCAAATCCCAGAAGGCATAGAAGAAGTAACTTGCCCCGAGAAGTAAAAAGTTTTGAAGTTTCAGACTTTTATTTGCTACAAACCAATAAAGAATAAAAACGATAGGCAGGAAAATGGCAAATTCTATGGAATTAAATAACATGGAATTAGGCGGCTATTTAATAAATCTATTATGCCATAAAAGAACGGAAGCAACTTTCCAAAACTTCCAATCCAATGTATTTACATTAGATTTTGAAAAATATTCATCCATAAATATTTGTTTATTCAGAAAATCAATATTCTCGTCTTTAACATTCATAAGTAATTCGTAAAAATATTCCTTTATTTTTACAGAGTCGAAACTATTATTTGGAATTGCAAAGCCTATTTTATCTTTTCTGTTATAAACCTCTACCGGCAGTAAATCTTTCAGAGCTTCTCTAAGAATATATTTGGTCAATCCGTTTTTGGTTTTATGATCGTATGATATATTAATTGCATACTCAACTACTCTGTAATCTAAGAAAGGAAACCTGCACTCAACTGAAAATGCCATTGAACTTTTATCTGCTCTAACAAGTTGTTGTGGTATCGAAGTATATAAAAGCATTTCATAGAGGGTATCGTTAAGATGAGAACCTGAATTGAAACTATCGAATTTAGACAGATTATTATTCGCTTTGTTATAAAAATCTTTATCTAAGTAAGGATATTTTTTGAGCAGATTACTTTCATCTGTTTTTCTTTTACGCAGCAAATATGCTTTTATTATCCCCGTTGGTTTACTAAGATAATTTTTAAAGTATTTATACTCAATAATGAATTTTTGGATTCTTAAATTAGAAATAAGATCAAAAAAATACGGGTACAATAAACCTGTATAGCCGGTTATTATTTCATCGGCTCCCTGTCCTTCCAGACTTACTGTGACATTATTTTTTCTGATTAATTCTCTTAGCTTAAATTCTCCAAAATATGAAGTGCCGAAGAACGGTTCTTCCTGGTGCCATATAAAATTATCTAAGTCCTTCAAGAAATCTTCTGGAGTTGGTGAAACGAAATGATGGTTTACTCCGGTTTTTTCGATTACTTTATTTATAAAGAATGATTCATCAATACTATTACCGGGATAGATCATAGAAAATGTATTATTAGAACCGCTATTAATTTTTGATGCGATTCCGACAATGGAAGAGGAATCAATTCCACCGCTTAACGCATAGCCTAAGGGCACATCACTTCTTAATCTTATTTTAACTGCAGCAAAAAGTAATTCCCGTAATTTCTCTTTGGCTTGTTCAAATGAATCCCGGCAGGGCCGATTTTCTATTTCATAATAACGGTAAATGGATAAGAGACCATTTCGAAGAACTAAGTTATGTCCGCCTCTTAATTGTTTAATGTCTTCAAAGAAAGTTCTTTCATTATGATCTGAGTAACCGTTGGCAAAAGAATCAAATAAAGTTTGTTTGTCCGGAGCTGAGCTTATTATTTGAAGTATTGCTTTTATTTCTGAAGCAAAAAGGAATTGTTTTTGTTGGTTGTAATGAAAATAGAAAGGTTTAATTCCAAATCTGTCCCTTGAACAAAAAAGCTTTTTATCTCTAGAATTCCAGATGGCAAAAGCCCACATTCCGTTAAATTTAGGGACGCAATCTTCACCCCACTTGTGATAAGCCTTTAGAATGACTTCAGTATCAGTATTAGAATTAAATTTATAGCCATACTGTTTTAGTTCTTCACGTAATTCCAGGTAATTATATATTTCACCGTTAAAGACTATCCACAAACCGGCTTCTTCAAATTGCATCGGTTGATGCCCGTTTTCAGAAAGATCAAGTATAGATAATCGTCTGAATCCAAACCCGAAATTCGCGTTAAAAGCATTTTCTAATCTTGGAGATTTATTTTTAATGCTTTCAATAGTTTCATCGTGATGAAAGGTCTTTATACTATTCTGCTCTGTAACACCAAGAATAAAACCTTCATCATCCGGACCTCTATGATGCAGAACTCTTGTCATAGAAAGTAATTGCTCCGCTTCGATTGGGCTATTTGAATTTATTATTCCGCAGATGCCGCACATACATTCAACATTAAATATTCTTAAAAATTATTTTCAAATCTATAGAAACTACCTCACTTCTATATTCAATTCTTTTTATAATATTAGATATAAAGCCAGGATTACTTATGAGGTGTTTGATGATTGCTATCATTCAAAAATTGAGAAGCCGATTGGCAATAAAAGCTTAGAAATTATTTGTGTAAATGGTTTTTATTATATTCCGGCTCATCAGTAAATATTAACATTTTTGTCCGATTTAAATTTAGGTGCACATTAAATTTCTGGAATTTTCCCCAGAAGAGTAATAAAACAGCCTCCACTTTTTTAATTTAGCTTTGCTCCAGTTTTAATAATACAACAAATCCCAAAATCAGGTTTTTATTTTATTTGATCTAAACCTTCCTTTTTTGTCTGAAGATTTGGAATAGTTATAGTAATATTTATAATAGTAACCGTAACCACTTTTATATTTAAAGTTGTTTAGAACAGTACCCAGGAACGACACTTTATTTTGCTTTATTAAATCAACCGCATCTTCAAATAATCGGTTTTCAGTTTTATCAGCTGAGATAACTAAAACTGTTCCATCAACTAATTTCCCTAGTATTTCTGCATCAATGACAGCAACGATCGGGGGAGAGTCAATTATTACTAAATCAAAAAAATCTCTCATTTCTTGCAGAAAATCCTTCATAGCTGATGATTCCAATAATTCTGTTGGATTAGAAGGGATGCTTCCTGCAGTAATATAATTTAAATTATTTATTCTTGTCTTCCTGATGATTTCGTCTAATTTTGATTTCTTAGTTAGATAATCAGAAAGACCAGGTTGTTTATTTACACTCATCACGCTGTGCATCCTTGGTCTTCTTAGATCAGAATCGATTAATATTGTTCTTTTTCCTGATTGAGCATAACTTCCTGCTAAATTTAAAGAAACAAAAGTTTTACCTTCGCTTTCTGCTGGCGATGTAACTAATATTAATTTAGGAAACGCTTCTTCTATCCTTGAATGCTGAATGCGTGCTCTGATAGCTTTAAATGATTCAGTGATTGGGGAATCCTGCTCATAAAGAGCAGCTAAATCTTGATTATAATCCTGGCTCCTGCTGTTGGTTTTAAAATGAGGTACCCAGGAAAGAAAACTAATATTCTTTTTTTCAATATCTTCGGGAGATTTAATAGTATCATCGAAATAATCCCTAATTAATATGAGCCCAAAACCAACAGCCAATCCTAAGAATAGTCCGAATATGATAATAAGCTTTCTATTTGGTTTGGCAGGTCCACCCGGAATTCCTGCTGGATCAAGAACATATACATTACCGGATTGAGAAAGTTCATTGATCACAGCCTCCTGATATCTCTCATTTATTAATAAAAATAATTGTTGGATAGATTCTCTATCTCTTTGATATTGAGATAGGGCGGTTGATGTTTTGGGTAATCTTCTTAAATCAGATTCATATTTTCTGCTTGCCGTTTCAAGTTGTTCCAATCTTACAGAAAGAGTACTATTTCTTATTTCTTCTTCAATTGTCTTCTGAGCAAGTTCCCGAACCTGTTCAGGATTACTTGTAAAGCTTTCAGACTTAATGCCACTAATAGCAGAATTTAATTTTTGTTGAAGTTCGGCAATTCTTTCATCAAATTCCCGAACCTTTCCGGAAACATCAATATTAGAACTCTTGACAGATAAAGCTAAATCCCTTTTAACCTGCAGTTCTGCAAGCTGCTCCTGTAAAGCACTTATATAAGCTTGCGAGGTTTGATTTTCAAGATAATCAACGAGCTGGGGATCTTGCTTTCTTAGAAAAAATTTATACTGTTTCAATACTTCATTAGAAGTTGTTAATTCGATTCTGGTTGCTTGTTTTTGTGCATCCAGATTGGATAATTGGCTAATTAATCCTGTTGATTGAACCTCCATTGCAACTATTCCGCCCTGCTCCTGGAATTTCATTAGAGAGTCTTCAGCTTTTTTTAAGTCAACTAATTTTTCTTTGCTTTGTTCTTCTAAGAATTCTCTAATTTTTGTCAGCTTAGCTCTGCTGATTGCCAAATTTACTTTCTGGTATTCAACTGCACTAGTGTTTGCAATTAAAGCTGCTTCATAAGCTGAGGGAGATTGTGCGGAAATCATTAACACATCAACCCCGGGAACCTGTTCTGCCCAAATGGACCCTCCAAGTACACCCGCCAGATGTTCCGGTGATTTATGAGCGTTACTGCCTTGTTCTTTTTCTGCTCTTACAAGATTGAACAAATCTTTGTTTGTTGTATTATTAAAACTATCGATCAATGCCAGGGCTATGTTTCTTCTTGTGTTAAAGTTTTGTATGACCTTAATTTCATTTGCGATAAATCTATCAAGACGTTCGGCTCCCGACCCAGGAGAAGAAGGGTCTAATACACTTTTATTAGGTTCTGTTATTTTAAGCGTAACGGCGGTAACGTACACATCCTCTTGCATATATGCATATACTGCCATTAGTATTACAACAATGACGGAAATAAAAATTATTAGCTTGAGATTATTTCTGAATAGCAAAATGTAGTCTTTAACAGTTTTTACATTGCCGTGTAAGTACTTCTCTAAATTAAAATTTTCCATTTTTACTTCATTAAAATTATTTCACTATATATCAATTTTAATTATTACTCAGTAATAATTATTATACTAATTACCAGTGCAGCGAGGGAAGCCAGCGCTGTTAGTAACCCTAAGTAAAATGCTATATCCTCTCTGGCAAAATATCTTGGTTCACCCGGAATAATTACTATGTCACCTGCGTCCAGTCTGACATAACTGATTTTTGCTTTAATATTATCTTCCCAAACAAGATCATTGTAGTCATATTTTATCATACTTGTTTGTGTACCCTCTTTTAATTTAACAACTCTGATGTCATCCAGTTTTGAATCTTCAGTTGGACCACCTGCAAGTGAGATAAGTTCATTCAGGCTTGTGCCGGCCGGGACGATATAAAATCCGGGAAACCTGATAAAACCCCATAATTGAACTTTTATGTTTATTACATTTTGCACAGAATAATCATAGAGTGCTCCAGATGCAGCAGGCCGAGTCTCGTTTTGGCTTCCAATCTGAATATCATCCTGCGCATAAATTAAGGAGGTTGATAGTGTCAGCACTAAAAGCGTAAATAAAATCTTTGTTCTCATAGCATTTTCTTCGATTTATAATTGGTAATTAAATATAGAAAAAAAATAAACTTTTATAAACAGAAAATAATGTAATCGGTGTACATTCCATTTTGTGCTCTTAAGTCATCAATTAATTTTCTAAAAGCACAATTTTTGACTTTGAACTTCACTGGCACCGGATAAATAACATCAGATTATGTTCACATGTTTATTGAAATTATCGTTTACCTAAAATGAGTTTCTACATAGCAATTATCGATAAATTTCAGGTTCTCAGCATATTTTGCAAAGCCAAGTATTATGTATTAAATAATCGTATTTGTCTCAAATCAGGACTAAATTATGAGCCCTTAGGAGAAATAATGCTGGCTAAATTTTCTGTCTTTCTCTAACTTTTTAATGGCGAATCAAAAAAATTCTATAATACTAAATGGACATTTATACGCTTATTCGAAGGATTACAATTCAAGTAATTCATTAATCATACCATATAGACTCGAGCAGAAAATGAAGAAAATTAAAATTGATGTCATAAACTCTTAAGAAGAAAACGACAAATTGCAATACATCCAAAAACGAAGCACCTTTTTGAGAATTAAAATGAATTGAATGTGATTCTCCCATTAGGGCCGCATAGTAAGTTAAACAACTTTTTTATTATTCTTCATAGTAAATATTTTATCGGCGATAAATATCCAAAATATTAATCAAATCTTTTTCTACTGTAATTGATATTAGTGTATTTGAAAATATTTCTTCTTCTTGTCTCGTCTGATTTTTATCCCGGTAGGTTAATTCCATTTTCACTGCAAAATTTTTTTTTTGTACTTGCATTGCTATGTCCGGTAACTGTATAACTTGTCTAAACTACACATACGCTAATCGAATGAACTATTTAGATGTTTTTCTGTTTGGATTAAATCCCGAAGTCAGAAATGCCGCATAATTTAAGGCTTTTATCCCATAGTCGGTCGGCAGTTTTCGGGTCATAACTTGCGAGAGAAGATTCTTCCATTTTTTTATTAACAAAATATTTTCCGCTAATCTTTTCGACTTCATCGGAGCTTGCAAGATAGATTGAGGTTCCAGCACCTTTTTCAGGACTAATATTTTTAAACCTGTTAAGAAAACCAAGCACTCTCTGCTGCCCGTTGAAATCACTCAGAAGATGCGTCGCAACAACACCAGGATGTAATGAATTCACCGTGATATTTTTTCCATCAAGCAACTTTGAAAGTTTGTAGGTGAATATAATTTGTGCAAGTTTTGTCATACCATAAACCTTGTGTGAGTTATATTCTTTTTCAGATTGAAGGTCATCGAACTTAATACCAGCGCCTCGATGGAATCCCGATGAAACATTAATTATTCTTGATTGATCATCTTTCAGAAATAAATCAAGCAGAAGATGCACAAGCAGGAAATTTGATAAATAATTGACTGCAAACTGATATTCATAACCATCAACTGTAGATTGGCGCTCAATAGTGATTATTCCTGCATTATTAATGAGCACATCAATCTTATTGAACTTTGAATGGATTTCTTTGGAGAGATTTCGTACTTCGGTCATTGCTGATAAATCTGCAATAAACAGATGAACGGCTTGATTTCTGCTCTGCCTGATAATTTGTTTCCTCGCTGCTTCGCCTTTTCCTTTATTCCGGCAAACCATAATTACCTCAGCACCGAGGGATGCGAGTCCGGCTGCAGTTGCTTTACCGATTCCGGTATTAGAACCAGTTACAATACAAGTTTTGTTTTTCATTTTCTCTTTCATTTTAATTGATGAGGCATTCTTAAAACTCCGATTTATGTTTTCTTAATGGATTATACAAAAAAGGCTGCCCCAAAAGGCAGCCTCAATATTAAATGACTCAATAACTAAATGTTATGGACAAGCGATAGCTTTGCGAACATCTAAATGTATTCCGTAAAAGTTAAATGCTGGTACCGTCACAGTTAAGTTAGCACCCTTATAAGTTGTAAACTGTCCTGGTGCTGGATTTCTGGCGGGAGGGGTGCTTGTATAACCCTGTATTTTAACAGTTTCACTTCCTTCATCTGGATTTAATTCCCAGCCACCTTCAAGTGTAATCTCAATTTCTACATTTCCAGCTACTGGATTTAATTCAGCAGTACCAACGTAAATGTTTTTACCCGCATAAATATTATATTCTTTGGCGCCGTTATAAACAATGTAAGTTGCCCAGTTCCCACGAGGCGTATAACGAATTGTTAGCGGACCCTCATTCGCAGCCCAGGCAGTTTCTTCCTGATAGCATTCTTCTAAAGGTGTGCCTTCAATATCAAATTTTACAAGTGCTTGTTTAATATATGGCTCAACAAGATTAGCAACTAATACATATTGACCACTGCCATAGTTGTTATCTGGGGAATTATTCCATATAAAGGTGTCCCCAAAAGCAGGTTCCTGGACGACAACTGGCGCTCCACCACCAACTGTATAGGTCACTTCTAGGTATGGATCGCTAACTCCACCACCGTTATATTCTCTGCTTCTTAAATTAGAGATACCATCTCCGGTAAGTGGTTGATTGATAAGTACTCCATAATTTGGTATTGAACCATCGACCCAACCCTGAACCAGGGCTGTTATATCAACGCTCTGCCAACCATAAACAGAATTAAAACTACCAAGTACAGTCGGATCATACTGTGGAGCAGTTTTTCCGTAGAATATATTCCACGTTTCAATTAATTCAGCCCAATCTACATTAACCTGGTGTACATCGTGTCCATTATTTGTTGCATCCTCAACAAAGATGTTAAATGTAGCATTTGTTATCACTGCACCTGCAGGAAGAGTGAGTTTTGACAAACTTGTTGTGTTATCCGGTGTTACGGATGTTGTTGGTTCTTCGTTACAGCCAGTAAATGAAATGGCAGCAATAAAAAGAACAGAAAGAAGCAATGATTTGAATAGTTTCATAGCTTATGACTCCTTA
>DATIJX010000069.1:0-6780 GCA_035478175.1 Ignavibacteriaceae bacterium | reverse complement strand
ATAGGAGTTCTTCAACTCCCATATGAACTCTCCCTCGCTGCTTTTTATTTCTCTTCGATTTATTTCTGTTCTTCTTAGTTCCATTTTCTCCTCAGGCTTTTTATTAAATTTAATATCCTGAGGGGACAGTTGGCACTATTTCAACAGAATCATCTTCTTAATTGAAACAAATTTATCCGTCCTCAATTCATAGATATACATTCCGGTTGCTACAGTACTTGCATTCCATTGATACTGATACTTTCCAGCTGCCAATACTGTGTTAACTAACTCTGCTACCTTCTCTCCCAATGCATTGTAGATACTGAGTTTTACATTTGCCACGTCTTCCGGTAATGAGAACTCTATCACTGTGCTCGGGTTGAATGGATTCGGATAGTTCTGCTCTAATGAATAGACTGTTGGTATTACTTCTCCAGTTACCATCAGCTTCTGTATTGTTGCATCACTGATGACAACGTTTTCGCCTGATTTCAGATCCAGATTTACTGTCTTTCCTGTTTCATCCATCAATCTGATATCCACTCCCTCTACTCTTACTGTCAGCGGATAAGTTACTCCACTCATATCTATCGCCTTTATCGAACTGTTGATATCTTCTGCTATCCTTCCGCTTGAGTATCTTATGTCAAACATTCCTGCCGGTGGTGCTGGTGGTAAATCATACAAGCTTAAGTCTACTTGTCCTTTTACTGCATACAATGTGTAGATTATTCCTGCTGCATCTGTTATTGTAATCCTACCCCAATCACCAGGAAAAAATTCTTCGGTCTCATTTTTCATTGCAATTTCTTCAGGAAGAATAATATAACCAATACCCGTAAGTTTTATCCAGTATCCATATCCAGGTTCCAGTATATTTGCAGGCTGGTATCCATCAGAATATTTGTATATAGTCCCGGTTTGCAATCCGGGTGGAATTGTTGTAATAGCTGAAGTAGCAACAATTAATTCATAGCCGCCAAATAGATTCCAACCTTGAGCTCCCGGAATCGGATAATGCTTTGTTACCTGAATCCCATTTGCAGGCCATTCGTCGCCTGTATTATAAGTTCTGGCTCCAGCCTGCTTTAAAAAATATCCTGTACCCGGAACTAGATTTAACACGGATTGATATCCACCTGCATATTTAAAGACATCCGCAGATAAATCTCTGAATGGCCACCAGGTATTTACATTTTGATTTACCGGATGCTTCCCCGGAATTGATACCATATTCCAGCCATTAGCTAAGGTAACCGAAAGTTGAAAAGTTGGAACCGGCTTTACATAAATTTCTCCGTCAATAGTTCCTCTGATTAGATTTTGTGAATTAGCGTCAGATAAAACCGCTTGACTTAAATGGAGAGGAAAAGTTCCGGTATCGTTTCCAACAATAAAATTAATAGTTACAACGGTACCGGTATCACCAAGAAATGGAAGTTGATTTTGCGTAAATGTAAATAAACGAAGTTTATTTGGAGTGAGAAGAGCCTCGAAAACAAGATGATCCTGTTTACGGTTTGTTAGTATGGCACTGTTTGGAACAAAAGTAAGACTATCAGGAAAATCTAAATCAACTTGAAAATTAATAAACGGTTCGTAGTTGTTTACATCAATTTTTAATGTTACTGTATCTCCGACGAATGCTTCCGCATTTTGGATAAGCATGTAATTAGGTGCAAATGAAAATGCTGTTCCATTTAGATAAAATGGATCTTCATCCGGATCGTTACTTCTGATTGTAAAAACATTGCTATAGAATCCTTTGTTAATATTATGAAACTTCAGATTGAAGGTCTGACTTTCACCGGGAAGAATATTCTGAGGAAGTGTTGTCTCATTCCAAAAATATATTTCTGATGAAGAAAATTCAGTAACAAATAATGTATCGTTGCCATAATTGCTTAACTGGTAGTAGTATGAAAGAGTATCAAGTACAGATACTTCTCCGAAATCTATACTAGTCTGTCCTGAAATATCAGGTGCAATAATTTTAACAGTGCCAGGATAAACACCAGTAAGAATATTCACACCAATAGAATTAGAAATGACTGCATTATTAAGTCCAACATTATAAGTTCCGCTTGTTCCATTTAAATTGAATAATACTCTTACAATCTCACCATCATTACCGGTAAATGGCTGATTGGAAGGTGAATAAGCAACGATTCGTAAAGTATGCTGATTTATTTGATTAGCTATGATGAGGTGGTTAGTCTTTCTAAATAACCAAACTGAGTCTTCAACAAAAGTTAGTACTGACGGAAGTATTACATCAAACTGAAATGCAGTAAACTGATCGGTATTATTAATAGTGAATGAAATTTTTATTGGATATCCAGACCTTCCGGAATCAGGAACAACATGGAGTTCATTAACTGCAAATGCACCATTAGTTTGAGAAATTTGAGATGAAGGATCTTTTGCATTATCAGTTCCTTCTGGCATCAGCATTTTGTTCTGAGCTTGCACATTTATAAGTAATAAAATTATAGTTAGAACAGTAAAAGTTTTTATTCTATTATTCATAGCGACCTCTGAGAATTTTTTACAGACAAATTATAAATAGATATTGAATCGATATTAGATTTTTCCATATGTAAATGTTGTACTTACTAACTCAGCTACCATCGCAGCCAATGAATTGTATTTTCATACATATAAATTTCAATTCTAATCACAGGGCGGTATGTTTAACCAACCATCTACTGCCGATTTGAGCCAATATGAATAACCAGGGTACAAAGTACTTGCAACTAAGTATCCACCAGTGTATCCATAAACAGATCCTATTTGTATTCCTGGTGGTGTGGTTGTTAAGAGACTTGCTTCAACAGGGCATTCATATACACTAATCAAATTCCAACCAGCTTTAATTGGAATCGGATCCGCAACGACAATCTGTATACCACCAGCCGGCCATTCGTCTCCTGTGTTATAAGTTCTTACTCCAGAGTGTTTCATCCAGTAGCCAGTTCCCGTTTCTGTAACCGTTATTGATTGATAACCGCCAAAATATTTGAATACATCAGCACTTTGTTCACGGAATGCCCACCAATTGTCTACTCCCATTCCATTTGTATTTATTCCCGGAACTGCAACCATGTTCCAACCGTTATTAATTTCAACTGATAGCTGAAAGGTTGCAGGTGGCGGTGGAAAATAGTTTATTGCAGCCAACGCGTTAAGAATTCCCCAACCATATAAATTATCCGGGTTAGAATTTTTAGATGCAGTATTCCGCATAGCATCTCGTACCTGCATAGGTGTCAGGTTTGGATTCGAACATAGAATAAGTGCGGCAACTCCAGCAGATAAAGGACAACTGAATGATGTTCCGCTTGCAGTTGTATAATTATGATCATTAGATGGAGATGCAACTACATTACCGGAACCTAAAGCCATAATATCAGGTTTGATTCTTCCATCGATAGTTGGACCAACACTACTGAAGGATACTCTGCTTCCTGAAGAATTCACTGCTCCGGCTGTAATAACACTATCACCATCGGCAGGTGCCCCGAGAGTATTATGTGAAGAATTATATCCGTAGTTTCCAGCGGAGTTAACCACGACTATTCCAATAGATGCAGCATAATCTGCACCGTTTGTAATTACGGTTGTATTGCCATCCATATCTTCCCAGGTATAGCTTGGGTACGGAGGATCGTAACTAAGATATCCTAAAGAAGTTGAAGTTACATCCACTCCAATACTATCTGCCCATTCCATAGCAGCAATCCAGTTATCTTCTTCTATTGGAGTTTCACTATCCGTGTTTTCGGTTTTAGCAAGAATATAATCTGAATTAAAAGCTGGTCCAATTAAATGACCCGATGCAAAACCACCAATGTTAGAAAGTGTCATTGTTCCGTGCGAACCTTCTCCCATATCGTTCTCATCACCAACATTCGGATCATTATTTACAAAATCCCAGGCAGCAATTATGTTCATTGTAAGAAATGCATCATGACTTAGTCTATTGAAGCCTGCATCCATAACACAAATAGTAACTCCCTGACCGGTAAATCCTGAATCATGAGCTGCTGGTACATTTATCTGTTGAAGCTGAGCAAATGAAGCGCCGTAATCATAGCTGTTCTCTCCAACAGGCTGATCTGACTCAAGTGGTTTTTGAATAATATAATTCGGATCATTTTCCGGCTGGTAACCTTTTTTCAACTTATAAACAATATCAAGCTTCTTAACAAACGGCAGTAAGACAATTTGTTCCAGTTCATTTTTATTTACTGAACCGCTTACTGCATTCAGCCATTTCGATGGCCATTTTACTTTTAATCCTTGTGATTTAACCTGTTCAATATAATCTGAGTTTACGGGTAAGTCTTTAATAGTCAATGGTGCAGAATAAGCAAAAACTTTTTCTCTTCTTTTAATTGATTTCTCACTTACAACAGATCTAGGATTGCTGAGATAAAAATTTGTATTCTCTCCTTTGTCAATAAAATAAACCCAAACTAAAATTTCATCCATAGCAGATACATTATAAATTGTTTTTTCAAGTGCTTTTGAAATTTTATTATCAGTTGTTTGTGCAAATGATGTTAAAATAAAGCACAATAAAAACATTGTCATATTAAACTTAATCATCCTGCTCCTCCGATTTTGATTTCACAATGGATCAAAATTTATATATAAAATTTACAGATTATTATTGAGTGAACTAAACATCAATTTTGACATTCAAAAAAAATTAAAAACCCCTAACAACCGATGCTGATAGGGGTTTTACTGAAATATACACTTCGATTTTATTTAACCAGTACCATCTTCTTAACTGATACAAATTTATCAGTCCTCAATTCGTAAATATACATTCCGGTAGCAACGTTGCTTGCATTCCATTGATACTGATATCTGCCTGCTGACAATGCTGTGTTCACCAGTTCTGCTACCTTTTCACCCAATGCATTGTAGATAGAGAGCTTAGCATTGCTCACATCTTCGGGTAATGAGAACTCGATCACTGTGATTGGATTAAATGGATTCGGATAGTTTTGGTAAAGCATATAATCAACTGGCGCCGTCGAACTTCCCAACACTATCTCTACCTGTATCTTCGTTAATTTTTGTCTATTAACATCTACCAGGATAATATTTTCAATAGTAACTTTTTCAGGATTCTTAAGAGCGAACGGTATATCTGCCATTAAATGTTCGCCTGGTTCTAAATGTTTTCTGCCAAGGGGATCATATAAAAGCGTTCTTAATATTTCACTTGTATTTACATAGTAATAGTATCCCTGACCCAGATCTGTACTGATTACTATACTGCCTGTTTCATTACTAATATTATCAAATTCGATCTGAGCTGCTCGTATTCCAACTTTAGAATCGAGATATGCTGAAATCCCATCTCTATTAATGTAAAATGTTACTATTGCCTCTTCATCATCATTAAGCTTTGGTATCATTTCAAAAGTACAGGGTCCTACTGGTGTGCCATCCGGGAACATCCCTGTTAGTATGATATTCTGAATCAATGAGAGTTCCTGAACATTTACAATTCCATCTGGTTCCGGCAGTGGACGTCCTGGTAACCAGGGAGCAATATCTGCTCGAAAGAGTTCAGTTGTGCTAAGTGAATCTATGCTTACGATATGATCGACTATCATTATCAAGTCAAGTATATCAATACATCCATCGCTGTTGACATCACCACGCCAGGTAATTCTGTTCCTTCCTAATATTGTAAGTAGATCACGAGAAGGAGTAATATTAATTGGTAATCCCTCAAAAGTACTTGCTTCAGCATGGGTTATTTTTATTGTAGATTTTATACTATCCTGCAAAGCGGGCAGATCAGCAACTCTGTAATTTATTCTAAAGAGTTCATTGTAATCTCCAGGTAATAATCCCACTCCCTGATTTAAATTATACAGCAATACAAATACTTCATCTATTGATGCTCCGTTAGGCCTAATTGGTCCTCTAACTATATTATAAACCAATACCCAACTGGAATCACTTACATCAGCACCCTTCTGAATGTTCTGGAATGTTAATATAACATTATCGTTAATTTCTTTGTTAACCTGTAATCTGAATTGAAGTGCATGGAGTGAATCAGTCAGATTTTTTAATTGCATTACATCCATATGGAAGTTGTCTTCTAATCTGTAAACTGAATCACTTTCAAATAATAATCCAGCCTCTGAGACTACGATTGCAGACAGTTGAATGGTTTGAGATGGTACACCGGTTGAACTGAAGACTAAAGTACCGGTATAAGTATTTGGAATAGCAGGAGCCACGAATGTTAGTGTGAATATATAATTACTTCCTGCTGGAATAGTAACAGTATCAGGTACGATGTTCCAATAAGATCCTATTGTAATATTTGCATTAACAAGTAATGGAGTAATACTATTGTTAGTTACGGTAATTGGTATGTTGGTAGTTGAACCAGTAATAACATTAATAAGATTTACAACATCTATACTTGGTTCAATTGCATCTATTCCGTTACCTTGTACTGAATATATTGTCTGTGATCCTATTGCATTATGTGTGAATGTTAAATTGCCTGTTATAAGTCCTATTGATGTGGGTGTAAATGTTACACCAACTATCTGGTTTCCACCAGCTACAATTATTATCGGGAATGTGTTTGGTGTAAATGTATACTGCCCATCTGATGATACTATATTCGTGATTACAAGATCACTTGTTCCTGTGTTACTTACTGTTGCCTGAAGAACTGAATTTGATCCGAGCGCGACATTACCAAAGCTCAGACTTGCCGGTGCAATGACAAACCCGGGCGCTACTCCTGTT
>DATIJX010000068.1:0-4931 GCA_035478175.1 Ignavibacteriaceae bacterium | reverse complement strand
ATTCCTTATTATAAAAGAAGATTGAAAGTTAGACCCGGTATTACCGGTTGGGCACAGGTGAAGCATAAATACGATGAAAGTATTGAGGATGTTAAAGTTAAATTACGCTACGATCTTTTTTATATTGAAAATATGTCCTTGAGAATGGATATAAAAATTCTTGCAAGAACAATATTAGTAGTTTTGTTTGGCAAAGGGCATTATAGTTAAAAATTTTTTATAGTGAATTCGTGGCAATAAAAAAGTAAATTCTGATATGAAAATATTAATTATCATTCCTACATATAACGAGCTTGAGAATTTACCAAGGCTGCTGCCTGAAGTTCTTTCTAAAGATGATGGAATTGATGTACTCATTGTGGATGATAATTCTCCGGATGGCACTGCTGCTTTTGTTGAAAGTCAAATGAAGAATAATAATCGTATTCATCTAATTAAAAGACCATCAAAACAGGGTCTTGGTACTGCATACATCGCCGGTTTCAAATATGCGCTTCAGAATAATTTTCAATTCATATTTGAAATGGATGCTGATTTCTCTCACGATCCAAAAGAAATTCCAAGATTCCTGGATGAAATAAAAAATTCAGATGTGATTCTAGGCAGCAGATATATAAACGGAGTGAACGTAATCAACTGGCCATTGCGAAGATTGCTGCTAAGCTCATTTGCAAATCTGTATACACGTCTTATTACTGGGCTACCTGTACACGATTCGACTGGCGGTTACAAATGTTTTAGGAGAGAAGTGCTCGAAGCAATTGATCTCGATAAAGTGAAATCAAACGGATATGCATTCCAAATAGAGATGACATTTAAAGCATGGAAAAAAGGCTTCAAGGTAAAAGAGATTCCAATAATCTTTGTTGATCGGGTGAAAGGGAAATCCAAAATGTCTAGAAAAATTGTGCGTGAAGCCGTGACTATGGTTTGGAAGCTCAGGCTAAAAAGCATTTTCGGATTGTTGAAGTAGGCACACGTTGGATCTTTCTGTTATCATAGTTAACTACAATGTAAAAGAATTCCTTCAGAATCTTCTACATTCAATTGAAAAAGCCTCATCTAAAATTTTAAAAGAAATAATAGTAATTGATAATGCTTCTGATGATGGAAGTGTTGAAGTAATAAAAGAAAAATTTCCTTCAGTAAAACTGATTGAAAATAAATTCAATATTGGTTTTGGAAGAGCAAACAATCAGGGTTTAAAAATTGCAAAAGGAAAATTTATTCTCTTTATCAATCCCGATTGCATTGTAAGTGAAGATACGTTTGATAATATGATTTCATTCTTCGAATCTCATCCTGAATGCGGCCTTGCAGGTTGTAAAATTTTAAATTCAGATGGAACACTTCAACTGGCTTGCAGAAGAAGTTTTCCTGGTCCGTGGACTTCATTCACAAAAGTAACAGGTCTCAGCAATCTTTTTCCTGCGAGCAGAATTTTTGCCCGTTACAATCTTACTTATCTTGATGAAAATAAAACTTACGAAGTTGATGCAGTATCTGGTTCTTTTATGATGATCAGAAAAGAAGTTTATGAGAAGGTTGGCGGATTTGATGAGCAGTTTTTTATGTATGGCGAAGATCTTGATCTGTGTTACCGCATTCAGAAATCAGGGTTCAAAGTATTTTATGTGCACGCTACTCAGGTAATTCATTACAAAGGCGAAAGCACAAAAAGAAGCAATCTTGATGAAACAAAATTGTTTTACGATGCAATGCATTTGTTTGTTAAAAAACATCTTTCGAGTTTTCCCCTGGTCGAGTTAATACTAAGAACAGCAATCGGCTTCAGAAAACTTTTTGCATTCCTTGGGAAAAGAAAGATATCACTTTACACAGCACTCACAGATTTTATTTTTTTCAACTTATCACTTTTTGCGGCAGAAAAGTTTTACAAAAGCATAACTGATTGGGTCGGTTTTGATCCGCATGCTTATCTGATAATTTACACGGTACCTGCACTAATTCACATTTTTGTCTCCACGTTATCCGGAGTTTATAGAAGAGATGAAGTTTCTGTGCTTAGGAACTTTGGTTCCATAATTATAAGCTTTCTTTTTATTACATCGGCAACATTTTTCTTTAAGCAATATGCTTTCAGCAGAGCAGTTGTTTTAATTGCATTTATTCTTTTCCTGATAGCAACAACACTTTATAGAATATTCCTGAAATTATTTTTTAAAGTCGGAATAAAATTAGATGGAGCATTGAATCGCAGGACAATAATAGTGGGGACGGACGAAGAAGCAGTTAAGCTTGCTCAAAAAATCAAAAAGCAAAAAGCAGATGTTCATAGTTATATCGGCTTGATAGGTAAGACTCATTCAGAAATTGGTAAAGAAGTAAATGGTTTCAGCGTTATCGGCAGCATTGGTAATATTAAAAATGTTTTTGCTGAAAGAAAGATAAATGAAGTTATTTTTTCTTCTGAAGAAATTTCATATGCTGATATGATGTCTATCGTTTCTGCTAGTAAAAATATTAATGTTGACTTTAAGATTGTCGGTTCAGATATGAATTTCGTAGTTGGTAAGAGTTCTGTTTCAATGCTGGATGATATTCCCCTGGTTGAAGTGAACTATAATATTTCCAGTCCGGCAGTCCGAACTCTCAAAGTAATTTTCGATTATGTGCTTTCTATAACTGTTTTGTTTTCCCTTTATCCTTTTATATATTTCTTAACAAAGCTATCGGGCAAAGAAACAGACTTTCGTAAATTTATTTTATCAGTTCCATCAGTTCTCTCAGGCAAAAACAGTTTGGTTGGACCTAAAAAATCGTTTCTGGTTGAGAGTCTGAATTTGGGTAAAGCGGGTTTAACAGGTTTGTGGTATATTGACGAAGGAACATTTACTGATTCCGAAAAACTTGATTTTTATTACGTAAAAAACCAAAACATCTGGCTTGATCTGGAAATACTCGGCAAAACTCTGAACAAAATGTGGAGTAAAGGAGATTAATATATGGGCAAAACTATTTTAGACTTTGAAAAACCAGTCTTTGAGCTTGAACAAAAGCTTGAAGAGATGAAAAAATCTTCTGATAGACTTGGAATCGAAAAAGAAATTGCTCGCATCGAAGCCAAAGTCGGACAACTGAAAGAAGAACTCTATAAAGATCTCAGCCGCTGGCAGCGTGTTCAGCTTGCACGCCATCCTGACCGTCCCTACACTTTGGATTATATTAGTTTAATGACAACTAATTTTATTGAACTGCACGGCGACAGACATTACCGCGATGACAAAGCTATTGTAGGTGGATTTGCACAGATTGATGATTATAAGGTTATGATAATTGGGCATCAGAAGGGAAGAGATACAAAGTCGAATGTGTACAGAAATTTTGGAATGTCAAATCCTGAGGGTTATCGCAAAGCTTTGAGGCTGATGAAGCTCGCAGAAAAATTTAACAAACCTGTTATCACCATGCTCGACACTCCGGGCGCGTATCCCGGTCTTGAAGCAGAAGAAAGAGGTCAGGCGGAAGCAATAGCAAGAAATCTTTTTGAAATGAGCCGGCTTCGTGTTCCAATTGTTGTTTGTATTATCGGCGAAGGTGCAAGCGGTGGTGCTTTAGGAATTGGAGTAGGTGACAGAATTCTTATGCTAGAGAATTGCTGGTATTCAGTTATCAGTCCTGAATCATGTTCAAGCATACTCTGGAGAAGCTGGGATTATAAAGAACAAGCTGCAGAGGCTCTTAAGCTAACAGCAACAGATCTTCTCGAACAAAAAATTATTGACAGAATAATACCTGAACCATTAGGCGGCGCACATAAAAATCACAAGCTGGCTGCTGAAAATCTTAAGACTGCAATAATCGAAGAATTGAACGAACTAGTAAAGATCAAAAAGGACAAGCTGGTTCAAAGCAGAATAGATAAGTTCGGTAGTATGGGCCCATACACTGAATAATTATTTATTTTATTATAGGTCATTCCGGCTTGTCCGGAATCTAAAAACACTCAAAAAAAAATCAGGAATGCCCACCAATTGGCGGGTCGTCAAAATGATTTATTATGGTACTTCAGTTAATTGTATTTTCAATCCCGATATGTTCGGGATTTTTTATTTTAATGCTGTAAATTTTTGAAGGTTTCTTTTAATGCTTATACATAAAACTACACTCCGGGTTCGTTACGCTGATACAGACCAGATGCACTATGCATACAATGGAAAATATTTTGAATACTTTGAAGTTGGCAGAACTGAAATGATGCGCGAACAGGGATTGACTTATCGTGCTATAGAAGAGAGTGGTTATCAGATGCCAGTGTATGAAGCATTTTTGCAATTCAAAAATCCGGCTTTTTATGATGAGCTGTTGGAAGTTGAAACCCGTGTTGAGAAGATGCCTCAAGCCAAAGTACACATCGACCACACAATCCGAAGTGTCGATAGAGACATTATGATTGCTGAAGGATATATTGAGCTTGCGTTCATAAAATCAGAAACAAAAAAGATCACCCGTGCACCTGAGTTTTTTACTCAGGCAGTAAAAAAATATTTTCAGGAGAAATAATTGGAAGCGTACTATAAAGAAATAATCCGCCGGGCACTTGATGAAGATATTCAATCAGGTGATGTAACTACTCAGGCAATTATTCCTGCTGAAGTTTTGGGTAAAGGGAAATTTCTTGTCAAAGCAAATGGAGTAATTGCCGGATTGAGTGTTGCAGAAAATGTTTTTGAAATGATTGATGATAAGATTGGTTTTAAAGTTTTAATTCCTGATGGCGGAAAAGTTAAAGTGGGCGATATTGCTGCAGAAGTTGAAGGGAAAGCATCTTCAATTCTTACAGCAGAAAGGACTGCACTTAATTTCCTACAGCGGATGAGCGGTATTGCTACTCTCACAAATGACTTTGTAGAAAAAATAAAACATACGAAAGCAAAAATCCTCGATACACGAAAGACTGTTCCTCAACT
>DATIJX010000067.1:0-14646 GCA_035478175.1 Ignavibacteriaceae bacterium | reverse complement strand
TTCCATCGAAGGAGAATTCACAACATACTTTGCGATCAAATCTTTTGCGCCCTGATAGTTTCCTTCCGCCTGAATCATCAAAACAATATTTGCCAATTCCTGCAAAACAGGACCAATCTTTTCAAAATTAACTTTTACTTTCTGAGTCTCAGCATTGTATTCATAAGCACCTTTTTCAAGAAGATAGTTATAGATGATTGCATTTCCGCCGCCGTGTGCTTCGTTAATTCCAAAGCGTACTGAGCGAAAAGTTCCTGCAAGGAAAGTAACCCAGGTTTCATTTGCAAATGTTTCCGGGAAAACACCTTTATCAATCATAAATATGTTGTTATACATTCCGAGTATATCTGCTTTGCACTCTTCAAGAGTTGAGTACGTTTCTTTCAATTCCTTCTTTACCTCAGTATCTCTTCCCTCAACTTTTATAAAGCCAGGACCAATACCATGTGACATCTCGTGCATAAGTGTGTGAGTAAAGAATGACTCAAATGTAACATACTTCACCTGCTCGGGATCGAGTACTAACGCAGCGATCGGTACGAGTATTTTATCATACTTCGCTTCCTGAACATTTTTCAATAATACTTTCTTTGAACCTTTTGCCTGCCGGACTCTTTCATCATTCGGAAGATTGAATGCTAATGTCTGAACACCTGATTTTGTATCGCCGCCGGTGAAAACTTCATTAACAACTGCAAGCGGAGATTCGGAGCCGCGGTTAAAATTCTTATGCTGATCAGGAATGGGAAGATGAATTTCCATATCGCGCAGATATTTTTTGAAGACATCAAGCTTAGCACTCTCTGCCGGATCTTCTATAGTAAGAAAACTTTCAAATGCGGCTTTAAAGTTGAACATCCCATCCTCATAAACTTCATAAGGTCCAATCACGATTTCAATTTTATGATCCTTCAAATCCATCCAGTCCATATCGCTCTGATAATAATCATTGCTCAAAAATGCATCGGCTCTTGAGTTCAGATATTTTTTTAACGACTGATTATCAGCATACTCAGCAGCTTCTTTTAAAAGTTTCGATGCTTCAGTTAATTTATCTTTCCAGTATTCGCTGTAAGGTATTGCTACCAGCTTTTCATCCTGTCTTCTTATCACAGTAAACTCAGAAGTAAATGCTTTTTCATCATTTGGATTATCTTTAATCCACTTCTCAAATTCCTCTTTAGTCATATCTTCCGGATAGAAATTTGCGCCGAGAGGTTTCTTTTCCGTTCCGATAAATGGCGCATCGTGGTCAAGCCTGTCAAAAGGACCGAACATAATCGTAAACAATTCAAGCTCGAGCTTTGCCTTTTCTGAACCATTAGCAGCTTGTTCCATCAGGCTTTTTCTGATTTCATAATTTTTTGAATATACCTGATCGAGAAATAGCTCGTCCATTATTTTGGAAGCAAGGTAAAGCTTCTCAACTACAACTTTTTCTCTTTCATCGAGAGTGCTTGAATCATATTTGATTTCTGTGGGGACAAACTTTGCAATTTTTTCTTTGAGCATTGCGATATCCTCTGCGTCTTTGTTTTGTTCTGTTTTCTTTTCGCATCCAACAAGGAGAAGGGAAACGAGCAGAATGGTAATTGATAAATATTTCATTTGGTTTTCCTATGAATTTTGAATATCGGGAATGATAAATAAGATTTATTACGGCAGGAAATATAAGAAATTAGCCTCACCTAATCTGCCCATTAGTGGACTCTCCAATTGAGAGGACTTTATCCCCCACTCATCAAGTAATCAAAGTAATCAAAGTAATTCTATCTTATTCTCCTTAAATTTGTTTGTTAAATTAAAATCATCAAACAATAAAAGGTTAAGTAATGAAGACGATTATCAAATCACTATCGTTCATTCTTTTTTCATTTATAATTATCAGCAATGTTTTTGCTCAATCACCTGAGCGTAAGGATGTGCCTGATAACCACAAATGGAATCTTTCTGAAATTTATCCAACAACTGCTGACTGGCAGGCTGATGTTGATATGATGAAGCTGGAAGTTGAAAAGCTTGCAGGTTTTAAAGGAACTCTTGGCAAGAGTGCTTCTGATCTTTACAATGCATTAAAAACATCTTCCGATCTCGTAAAAACTTTATCAAAAGCCTGGACGTATGCCAGCAACATGAGCAACGAAAATCTGAACATCTCAGAAAACCAGGCGATGATGCAGCAAATGGGTGCTCTCGGTACAAAGTTCGGTGAGGTGACCGCTTATATGGAACCGGAAATTCTGGAAATCCCGAAAGAGAAAATTGATCAGTTCTTAAAAGACAAACCTGAACTTGCAAAAGAGTTTGATGTTTACATTGATAATATTCAGAGACTCCGTGAGCACACTTTAAGTGAAGCCGAAGAAACAATTCTCGCCAGCTTTGGTTTGATTTCAGATGTGCCCGGAGATGTTTATGATATTTTCACAAATGCTGAAAAACCATTTCAAAAGGTTACTATTTCAACAGGAGAAGAGATTGAGCTGACTCCTGCTTCTTACACAAGATACCGCCCACTGCCAAACCGAGACGACCGTGCAAAAGTTTTTGATGCTTTCTTTAATGATTATGGAAGATATAAAAATACTCTCGGTGCAAATCTTGGTGGGAAAGTGAAGAAAGACTGGGTTTATGCAAAGAACAGAAAATATGAATCTGCATTGCACGCAGCATTGAATGCTAACAATCTTCCTGTTTCTATTTACACAACTTTAATCGAGCAGATAAATAAAAACCTGCCCACTCTGCATCGTGCACTTGATTTGAAAAAACGAATGCTTGGTCTCGATGAACTGCGCTACTATGATCTGTATGTTCCGCTTGTTGAGAAACTTGATATGAGCTTTACGGTTGAGCAGGGACAAAAAGTTATTCTTGAAGCCTTACAACCTTTGGGTGATGAATACGTTTCTGTGCTTCAAAGATCATACAACGAGAGATGGATTGATTACATTCCAACTGTTGGTAAACGAAGCGGCGCATATTCGGCAGGCGGCGCTTATGATGTTCATCCTTACATATTAATGAACTGGACAGATGACTATGAATCTGTTTCAACTCTTGCACACGAACTCGGACATACAATGCATAGTTACTTCTCAAATAAAACTCAGCCATTCTCAAAAGCTAACTATGCAATCTTTGTTGCAGAGATAGCTTCAACCGTAAATGAAAATTTTCTCAACAACTATATGGTTCAGAATGCAAAAAGTGATGAGGAAAAACTTTACCTGCTAGGCAGCTATCTTGAATTATTAAGAACGACGATTTTCCGTCAGACATCTTTCGCAGAGTTTGAATGGGAAATTCATAAAAGAGCAGAAGCCGGTGAACCATTAACCGGTGAAGATATGTGTGCAATTTATTTTGATATAGTAAAGAGATATTACGGACACGATAAAGGTCATTGTGTTGTTGATGATTACGTTCAGTATGAGTGGTCCTACATTCCTCACTTCCTCGGATATAATTATTATGTCTATCAATATGCAACATCTCTTATTTACGGAACTGCATTTGTAGAAAAGATGGTCAACAAAGGGCAGCCTGCAATTGATGATTACTACAAAATACTTAAAGGCGGCGGCTCAAAATATCCTGCTGAATTAATCAGAGATGCAGGCATTGATCCAATGTCTCCTGAACCAGTTGCTCTTACAATGCAGAAGATGAACAAGGTGATGGATCAGATGGAAGAAATTTTGAAGAAGAAGGGCAAGTAAATTTCTGTTTCCTTTGGTAGGGACACAATATATTGTGTCCCTACTAAGTTCAGTATTGCATATTCTTAACTATCCCCCTCCGTTACAATTTTGTGATACATTTTATTTTTCCCTTTTATGTTTTATGATCAATGGCTATACTAAGAACAAAAATCAGAGGATAAAATGAAACTCGGGAAAAATATTGTACTGATGCTTTTGCTATTTGCAGGCATTCTTCAGTCACAAGAAGAAAGAAAGGTGTTAGTGGAAGTTTTCACAAATTCTCACTGTTCTTTGTGTCCAGCAGCTCATAATGTCATTGATAATTATTTGGCGGGTCCAAACGGAAATAAAATCAGTTACATATATTATCATATGGTTTATCCTTATCCTGACGATTTACTTTACCAGCAGAGTATGGAAGGTTCCGAGGCAAGACACGCATATTACAATCCTGTTGCAGCAACACCAAGAGGAATTTTTGATGGACAGATTCAGGGAAGCACTTCTGGATGGGCAGCAACTCTGGACAATTTAGTGAATATCCAGAGCCCATTAAAAATTGAGCTAAGTGGATATACAGATCTTATTCAATTATTCATAGATGCAGATGTAACCAGAACGGGAGATATCATTGATAACGATCTTGTAATACATTTTGTTGTTGCTGAACATGTCTTTTATGACGGAAGAAACAGCATTTCAAACCACAAGCACGTTATGAGGAAAATGCTTCCAACACCAGCAGGATTGCAATTCAATATAGCATTGAATGAAACAAAAGGCTTTCAGCAAGTAATTGATCTCGATACTATATGGGATATAGATAGTCTGAAAATAATTGTTTTTGTACAGAGCTTAGGATCAAAAACAATTTACCAATCGGAAACCATAGAATATTCCGAGTTAGTCTGGGTGAATGTGGATGATGAAGAATTGACACCTGCTGAATTTATCCTCGAACAGAATTACCCCAACCCATTTAATCCAAGCACTAAGATCAGTTGGCAGTCGCCAATCGGCAGTTGGCAAACTCTCATAGTTTATGATTTGCTCGGAAGAGAAGTTGCAACATTGGTTGATGAATTTAAACAAGCAGGAAGTTATGAAATCGAATTTAATGCTTCTGACTTACCGAGCGGGATTTATTTCTATAAGTTACAAGCCGGAAAGTTTACTTCCACAAAGAAATT
This sequence comes from Ignavibacteriaceae bacterium, assembly GCA_035478175.1. Lineage (GTDB taxonomy): Bacteria > Bacteroidota > Ignavibacteria > Ignavibacteriales > Ignavibacteriaceae > IGN2. The sequence goes on along the minus strand of DATIJX010000067.1, from coordinate 9,749 downwards.
AATTTTGATAAAGTAAAACAAAGTAGGTCATGTGAGACTCACTTTAAAAGTGAGTCTCACATATTTCAACTAAAATAAATCCAAACCACACCAACACAAATAATTAACAACACGGAGAGAATAAAATCTCTTTTCTTCCAGCCTTCGTCTTCGCCTCCGCCTTCATTTGTTATTGTATGAATCGTTAGTCCTTCAACTTTTTGAGATGCTGGTTCTGAAGTGAGATAGCTGACAACCGCTAACACCAAAGTGCAGATCAGGAAGAGAAGAAAGGCAAAGTGAAGAAAATTAATATCAGCATATTGATATAAAATTCCGCTTAGCGAATCTTTCATTAGTTCTAAAGTCAATCTTAAAATTCCGAGAACAAATCCTGTAATCAAAGCGGCAATAGCGCCCTGCGAGTTAACTCTCTTTGAAAGAACACCGATTAAAAATATTGCAGCGATTGGTGGCGCTATATATGCCTGAACACTTTGCAGGTATTGATAAATCTGACCAGAAATTAATTTCATCATTGGAATCCACAGCAAACCGAATGCAACCAAAATCACAGTTGCGATTCTTCCAACAAAGACCAATCTCTTTTCTGTTGCGGTGGGATGAAGCTTTTTGTAAATATCCCACGTGATCAATGTTGAGCAGGAATTAAAAACAGAAGAAAGAGAGCTCATCAATGCTGCAAGCAAGCCTGCAACAACAATTCCTTTTAGACCGACAGGAAGAAGAGTCCCGATTAAAGTCGGCAATGCGTGATCAGGAGATACAAGAGTAATATCTCCCTTTTGTGTTAACGCATAAGCAATCACTCCGGGAATAACAAAAAGAAAAAGTGGGAGAAGCTTTAAATATCCTGCAAAAATCGTTCCGCGTCTTGAATGATTAATGTCTTTTCCTGAAAGAACTCTCTGCACAATAAACTGATCAGTGCACCAATACCAGACTCCAAGGATCGGTGCGCCGAAAAGAATTCCTGTCCATGGAAAATTCGGATCGCTCATCGGTTTCCACAAGCTGAAAAATCCAGGGCCGGCGTGATTATAGAGCTCATCAATTCCGCCGAGTTTAGTTAGCCCAACCACTGTGACGGTGATTGCACCGCCGATAAGAATAAACATCTGAACCATGTCTGTGTAAAGGACAGCACGAAGTCCGCCAAGCACTGTGTAAACTCCGGTAACGATTACTACAATCAATGCACCTGTCCAAAATTCAATTCCCATCAATGATTCAAAAACAATTCCGCCGGCAGCAATAGTTACTGAAATTTTTGTAAGTACGTACCCGACAATTGAAATAATGGCAAGATACCAGCGAGCTCCTGAAGAATATCTTCTTTCTAAAAATTCCGGCATAGTAAATACACCACTCTTCAAATAGAATGGAACGAAAAGCCAACCAAGTATGAGTAAGATTAATGAGGCAAGAATTTCAAATTGTCCAACCGCAACCCCGCTTGCAGCGCCGGTTCCGGCTAAACCTACGAGATGTTCGCTTCCGATATTCGAAGCAAACAGTGAAGCTCCAATTACAAACCAGCCAACGTTTCTTCCGGCAAGAAAATAATCAGAAGAGTTTTGATTTTTTCTTTTTTTGCTGAATGAAGACCAGAATGCAACAAGAAATACTATTATGAAGTATGCTGCAATAATTATCCAATCCAAATATTCAAGCATTTATTCTCCTTGAATTGTTAATCTTTTTGTGTCTGATTCCTGACTCTCCGCCTTTGGCGGATCGCAGGAATGACAGTCACCTTCTTTTAGTCATTCCGGCTCGTCTCGGTAGGACGGAGTCCTAACGGACTTGTCCGGAATCTGCCTGCTACTTTCCATTGGATATAAAACTAATTGCAGTACCACCACCGGGTGCAAGCTTTAAAGTTAATTTATCAGAACTGTTAACTATCTTGCTTTCAATTTTATAAGCTGTCGGATTTTTATCCCAATGAGAATCTTCGTTATCAGAATAAATAGTTGCTGTATATTTTTTCCCAATATCCAAAAAGTTTAAAGAGATATTTATCACTCTTTCGTTCTCATCAGTGATGCTTCCGAGGAACCATTTATCGGTGTTTCTTTCTTTTCTTACGATTGTAATAAAATCACCAATCTCTCCATTCAAAACGATTGATGTATCCCAATCAACACCAACATCCCTGATAAATTGAAATGCAGGATGTCCCGAATAATTTTCAGGAAGATCAGCAGCCATCTGTAGCGGACTATAAATAACAACATACAACGCAAGCTGATGTGCAAGTGTTGTGTTAACCTGGTTTTCTTTTTTGTACTTATCAAATTTTATTTCGAAAATTCCCGGAGTATAATCAATCGGACCTGCAAGCATTCTTGTGAATGGAACAATAGTTAAATGTTCGGGAGGATTTCCACCGTCGTTTGACCATGCGTTGAATTCCTGTCCTCGCAAACCTTCGGCACTCATCATATTTGGATAAGTTCTGCGCAAACCGGTTTGTTTTATTCCTTCATGAATATTGATCATAATCTGATATTCAGCAGCTTTTTCCATCACTTTAGTAAAATGATTTATCATCCACTGTCCGAAGTGATATTCTCCGTCAGGAAGAATTTGTCCAACATAACCTGTTTTAACAGCGTGAATACCAAGGCTTCTGCAAAGAGCAAAAGCAGTATCGAGTTGCTTTTCATAAGTCATAATTGCTGCAGAAGTTTCGTGATGCATTATGATCTGAACTTTTTTCTCCTTTGCATAACGAACAACTTCATTTAAATCATAGTCGGGATAGGGAGTAACAAAATCAAAAATGCCTTCACGGTCGTGAGTGCCGAACCAGTTTTCCCAGCCGGTATTCCAGCCTTCAATAAGCACTGCACCGATTCTGTTCTTCGCTGCAAAGTCGATATATCGTTTTGCATTTTCTGTTGTTGCACCGTGCCTTCCACTCTGCATATCCCAGGTACTTTTACCAATATGCATTTCCCACCATATTCCAATATACTTTGTTGGTTTTATCCACGATACATCTTCGATAATATTAGGTTCATTGAGATTAAGAATTGTTCTTGAACTAACTAAATCGCTAGCTTCATCTCCGATCAGAATTAATCTCCATGGGGTAAGGAAAGGAGTTTCTGCTTTTACTTTTATCCCCGAATCGTTTCCGACTAGTTCACTTTGAAAGAGGAAATTGTCTTTATCAACCTTTAAAGTCATCTCAGAATAATTTGTAAGATTTGCTTCGAGAATACTTATATAAATTCCATCATCGCTCCTTAGTGAAACTGGAGTGCTGACTGCATTTTCAGGAATGTAAGTTTGTGCAAGACTTTCGTGTCCACGTTTTGATAGTGCATCAATCTCCGAGAATTTTGTAGTGTTGAAGAGATGCTCGTAAATATCCCAATCACCGGGAATCCACCAGCAAGTGTGGTCGCCGGTTAATTTGAATTGAGTGTTTTCATCAACTATCACCACATTTTTAAAATTTTCTTGATGCGGAAATTCGAATCTGAATCCGACTCCATCGTCAAAAACTCTGAAAACGATGAAGCATCTTCTCTCCTTTTTTCCTTTTTCCTTCAGCTCAATTTTAAGTTCATTGTAATTATTTCTGATGAATCGCTGCTCGCCCCAGACTGTTTCCCAGGTTTCGTCAAAAGAGGAAGTATATGAATTGATGATTTCTAAATTCTCTTTAAACGGAAGCGCTTCCTGAAAATCAAATCCCGAATAAGAAGTATCAATTACTCTCTTTTTTGAATAATCAATTGAGTAACCTAGTGTTCCATCTTCGGACAAAAAGAAATTGACTTTTATTTTTCCATCAGGTGAAGAAGTTTCAAGGTTTTCAATTCTATTTCCACATTGAATCAAAGAAAGTGATAATAAAAAAATTAATATTAGCAGAGTGATTAATTTCATTTTAATAATCAGGAAATCGTTTTAATCAAAATCAAAATTAAAAATCGGGAACACAGGAAGGAATCCGCCACTGCCAATTATATTAATTAATCCAAGCTGCAATCCTTCAAGAGTTGCTGCATAATTCACTATAGAAAATTGAAGACCATTGAAATGGCCACCATGGTAGTTAACCCAGGATGTTTGCAGGCCAACAAAATTCGCCCTGGATATATTTACAAAAGCGGATTGCCATCCGGTAAAACCCCCATCAGTTATATTAACACCACCCCACTGAACACCAAGCTGTGAGCCGGTAGTTTGATTTACTAAACCCAAATCAAAACCAGTCACGTTTGCATTTTTGGTATAAATAAGATTTAATCGTATGCCATTAACAGATTGACCTTCGGGGACGATCTGGATTGGATTAAAAAGTGAAAGTTGTATCGGGTTCCCTTGTGAATAAATTATTAAATTAAAACTTAAAAAGAGGAGCATAATTAGAAGAGCAGATTTCAAAGTTTGCATTTTTTTCCTTTCTGTTTAATGTGAGTAATTATTTACCAAGTTAAAATATAATTCTTCAAATGATTTTTAATCGTTTATTAATTTAAATCTGATTCGCAGCACACCATCTTTGAAGTCAGAAGAAAATATTTTAAAGTTGCCAATTTCTTTTGTGCTGGTAACGTGTAAACCGCTGCAGGGACAGGCATCGTATTCACCTATCTTTATCACTCTGACTTTATCCCCGGCAGCTTCGGGAAGTCGGGATAAGTTAAACATTTTTAGCGCTTCATCTTTTGAATAAAATTCCTCAGCAACGACTAAATCTTGTTGAATAATTTTGTTCACTTGATTATTAATCAAATTGATTTCTTCTTCTGTCAGATTACGATCAAAGTGATAATCGCATTTTGATTTTTTCTTTTCAATATGATTGCTGAATGATCTGCCACGGTTGAACATTCTTACCATTGTCTGGTTAAGAATGTGTTCGGCAGAATGCATCTGAGGATTGTACTGTTTTGTTGATATTATATCAGAATTGATTTCTTCATTCATAACAAACGATGTCGAATTGTTTTTCCTTTTAGGTTAAAAATTTATATACTCGCAAGTGAAAACTATAACAAAAATACTAAAACAAAGTGGAAGTCTTTATGAAAAATGATAAATCGAAATTTTATTTTTTCTTTCTTGGAATTGCAATAACAATTGGATTCGGCATTCTGTTAGCAACATTATTACTTACAGATAATACAACAAATGCTAACAGCGAACCCGATGAAGAATTTCCACAAGGTTACAGAATAATTTCTCCTGAAATTCCAAACTATCTTGAATTTGCCGGCGAAAAAATTCCAACTGAAAATTTTGAAGTTCACGAGAGAATGGAACGGGAGTTTCTCTCGAACACTTACTGGCACTCGGCAACTATACTTGCAATCAAAAGAGCCAACAGATGGTTTCCTTTGATTGAACCCATATTAAAAAAGAATAATATCCCTGATGACTTTAAATACTTAGCAGTTGCAGAAAGTAATCTGGAAAACGTTATTTCTCCCGCCGGAGCTACTGGCTTCTGGCAATTTATGAAACCTGCTGGTGAAAAGTATGGGCTCGAAATAAATTCACAGGTGGATGAAAGATATGATGTAGAAAAATCAGCCGAAGCTGCGTGTAAATACCTTCGTGATTCTTATAATATGTTTGGAAGCTGGATAGTTGCTGCAGCTTCTTATAATATGGGTCAGGATGGAGTGAAAAATCAGAGAGAAAGACAAAACTCAAAGAATTACTTCAACTTAGTTTTAAATTCAGAAACTTCAAGATTCGTTGCACGGATAGTCTCCCTAAAATACATTCTTCAAAATCCTGAAAAGTATGGATTTGATATAAAGTCCGAAGACAAATACAAACCACTCGAGTATTCTGAAATAACGCTTGATAGCTCAGTTGCTGATCTAGCTGATTATGCAACGAGTTTGGGAGTTAATTATTTTATTCTGAAGATGTACAATCCCTGGCTGCGTGATAATTATTTAAGCAACAAAACTAAAAGAGCTTATACAATTAGATTGCCGAAAGAAGGAAGTATAGAGATTATCAAAGAATGATTTAGGTAATTGGTTGATTTTGGTTGAGTCGGTAACGAATAAAGATTTAATTTGAAATTATATCAACCGTGCCGCCAACTGTGCCTGGATGCAGCCACAGTACCAACGAAGAAGTATCGCCATAAAAATTTACAATCCAGTCAGCTGTGTTTGTTATGCTGGTAGTGTCAATTGATTTACTCGGAATGAGGAACATATCAATTTTTCCTCCGGGGTTAGCAGATCTGAAAGTAGTTACATCTCCTCTGGCTAATATTTTTTCTATTACCTGCGGACTATCATCGTAGGATGCTGACGTGCTAATGTTAACTTCTGCGAGTTTGCCGAACACTGAGCCCAATATGTTTTGAGCCTGGGCATCTTTTACAAAAGTGAGCATCGTATTAAAATTAACAGGTGACTTAACCGGATAAGATTTATAAACCGGGACATAAAATTCATTCAATTGTGCTGAATCAGATTGAACCACATAAACGAAAGCATTGTCGGTTGGCTTCAGTAAATCAACTTGACCTTTGGCATTAACGTTAAAACTATAAATAGCTGCTAGTTTTGCATCTCGTGCAAAATTGCTTTTTGCTGTATTCAGAACTTCACCCACTTTAGATTTAGCAGTAATTATTGAGTCTCCAAATTCACTGATTAAATCTTCCGGGTTACAGGCTGTAATTAAAAATATAAACAGAAATAAAAGAACAGTTTGGTTTTTCATTTAGTATATCTCTCTCAAAGCATTAATCCGAATTAGTGTTTTTAATAACCGCATCTTGTTTAAATATAATTATTTGGGTTCCCATTCAACCCCATCACAAGGGACGTAGTTTTCAGTAGGATGCTTATCATATTTAATGCAAAGTACAGCAGACCGGTCAAAACTTTTACAACTAGAGCAAAGTGATGATTCAATTACTTTCTTATTATGCTTTTCGAACCATCTATGGCTAACCATAGCCGGATGAATAATAAGCACATATATGGCAGCTATACTAACCATCCACCAGAGCTGGGCATCCATATGCGATCTCAATATCCACAAAACGGGAATTGTAATTGCAGTCCTGATAATTGTCCAGAAAACTATTGCGCCCAAGTATTAAACAAGTATTGATTAAAAGTATTATTTACAAAATGCTAAAATAATGCCAGTATAAAAAGCCTATATTCTTATGCTGAAAGGACAGTTATAATTTCTAATAATAGTCAGAATGCTTGTAATTTTTACATTTAAATATTAATATTGATGGTAGCTAAACTAAAGTTTTAGAGTGGTTGGTCTTTGTAAATATTTATAGAGAAAGAAGATAGAGTGAGCGCGGGTGGTTTCGAACCACCGACCCTCTGCTTAAAAGGCAGATGCTCTACCCCTGAGCTACGCGCCCTTTACAAAAAGGAATGCAAATATAGCAAGTTGATAATTCTAATACAAAATAAAGATTTTAACACATAAAATCGATTGGCGGTAAAAATGGCTTCCCTTAAAAATTCCAAAATTCTTGTATGTGACGATGACGAAACTTTATGTTATCTGCTTAAGGAACAATTACTTGAAGAGGGTCCTGAGGTTGATATCGTTTATGATGGAAAGTTTGCTATTGAAGCAATAAAAAGGACAAATTATGATGTTCTTTTACTTGACTTAAATATGCGCGAGGTATCCGGAGAAGAAGTTCTGAAATTCGTAAAAGAATACAACGCTTCTTTGCAAGTAATTATACTTTCTGCACAAGGAGAAATGAGAAAAGCAATTGATTGTATTAAGACGGGAGCTTATGATTTTATTACTAAACCTTATGAATTTGAAGATTTACTATTAACAGTAGGCAGAGCGCTTGAGCATAAAGAACTTCTGGTTAAAACTGAAATTTTAACCAAAGAGATTAGCAAAAAAGGTTCCGAGAATATAATAGGAAACAGTTCTCAACTAAAAAGAATTCTTAATCTTGCCAACAAAGCAGCCATTTCTGATTCCAATATTCTCATTGAAGGAGAAACAGGAACAGGAAAAGAACTTCTGGCTGAATACATTCACAAGCACTCAGCACGAAAAGACAAACCTTTTGTAGTTATCAACTGTGCTTCCTTACCAGATCAGCTTATTGAAAGTGAATTGTTTGGGCATGAAAGAGGTGCCTTCACCGATGCAAAAAACACAAAGCAAGGATTAGTTGAAATTGCTCACGGTGGTTCTCTTTTTCTGGATGAAATTGGGGAATTGAGTCTTGCTCTTCAACCAAAACTTTTAAGGTTTTTAGAAAACGGCGAATATCGGAGAATAGGTGGCATTACCACATTAACATCAAAAGTACGAGTAATAGGAGCCACCAACCGTAATCTTCTTGAAGAAGCAGATAATAAAAATTTCCGGAAGGATTTGTTGTTCAGGTTAAATGTTATCACCCTGACTATTCCCCCATTAAGAGACAGAAGGGAAGATATTTTACTGCTTGCTAATCATTTCATAAAAGAAAAAACGCCCATAAGATCTCCAAAACATCTTTCCCCCCAATCAGAAGAAATTCTTCTGGCTTATTCATTCAACGGAAATATCAGAGAGCTGGATCACATCATTGAGCGGGCGCTTATTTTTGCTGAAGGAGATATCATTCAACCGGAGGATCTCAATCTTCCTCAATCTTTCCAAATGCAGACGAAAAAGTTTTCAGAGTTTGAGCAAGTTGAGGAAATCCTCAGTATGGAAGACCTCGAAAGATGGCACATTAAAAAGGTGCTTGATAAAAACAGGTGGGATAGAACACAAACTGCTAATCAATTGGGTATAAGTCCAAAGACACTTTATACCAAAATAAAGAAATATGAACTAAGGCCTGTCTGACACTAAATGCCCTCGAGCATACTTACTAAATATTCACCGGAAATAATATTAGGGGAAACATACCCGCTTGCAATAGCTGATAGTAAGTTCAAAATAATCTGGTATAATAAAATTTTTAAGAACTTCTTTCCGGCTATTGTCAGGCTAAAAGGGTTAGCCTTGTCGAAATTGTTACTGTCTATGGGGATTGAGGCAGATACAAAATTAATATATAATGAGCCGGTTATATTTTCCCTTTCAAAAATTAGCCGGGATATTCGCATTACCCCCATTTCTACTAAAGTAAAGCTGAAAGTTCCTGCCGGGTACAAGCTTGAGCTGCTTGTTCAAGAAGAAGTCATTCGGAAGGGAAATTTAAACAAAAATTTACGACTTCCAGTTGTTGATTTTAGAAGTGAGCTACAAGAAATTCTGACACTTATGGTGAAGGAAAGTTCAATTGATAGTTTGTCAAACGAGATACTAATAAAGTCGGTGAATTTAGCCGGCGGTAATTTCGGAATGATTGTATTTTTAAGTGATAGTGTTGGAGCAGAGTTTAAGTACTTTGATCCTAATAGGGTAATCAAAAACAAATCTGAGGTTGAAAAAACTGTACGCACAGACTTCAAATTTATTACCAAATGGCTTGAATTGAATAAAAATTCTCTTGTAGCCTTTAATGAAATCAACAATCTTGGTTACAACATCACATCAACACTCAATTGTAAAACTATAGTAATCTCTCCTTGTTTTTTTGATGATCATTTAATTGCGACATTAATTATAGGTAAGCTCAAAAACAGTTTCAGCCAGGATGAAGTAACACTTGTTGAACAATTTGCTACCCTTTTATCATTTGTAATTAGCAATATAAATACACGGGATTTGAATGCTGCTCTTGAAAGCAGGCTTCTTCAAGCTCAAAA
>DATIJX010000066.1:0-27257 GCA_035478175.1 Ignavibacteriaceae bacterium | reverse complement strand
CCTGAGCGAAGACAATTTTCGAACAATAGAAATTTTTTCTAAGTCTCGTTCACTCAATTGCATCAGGTAGGATTTTATTAACCGTTCATTTATTAAGTTAACTTCCAACTTATTACACTCCTTGCAATAAGCTGTAAATTCCGATAAATCAGTTTTATATGACTTAATTGTATTTGGTGAATAACGCCGAATGTTTCGGAGATAGATAATATAGCCCTCTACTACTTGATCAATATTCATTAACTAATTTTCTTGATTCAAATAAATGCTTATAGAAATAATAAAGGTCTTGTCTAAGACTGAAATAGTTGAAGAAAGTTCCGGAAAAAATTTATTTTTGTGAGGTATCAATTTGTAATTGCTTTATCAATGGTTTATTAAAAGAACTAGTAACCAAATTCCAATTAACCATAGACCTTCCATTACTTACATGCGAATAAAGTAAAATTATAACTCAATATCAACTTATTTTCCATCCGTTTCATAATTTTTTTATTTTCTTTGTTATTATCATCAAAATTCAACAAATGAAGCATTCCATGAATGACCAATCGACAAAGTTCTTTTCCATAAGTCACATCGTATTTTTTAGCATTTCGCCTGGCTTCTTCAAACGAGATTAATATTTCACCATCAATGTCTTGTAGTTTTTTTGAATAATTGAACGTAATTATATCTGTTTCGTAATCGTGATTCAAATATTCCTTGTTGATATCACGAAGTTCTGATGAGCTAACAAAACTAATTGATAGAAATGATATTGATAAATTAAATTCTTTCCTCAAAGAAGATATTAATTTGTGAACTGTCTTTTTGTTTATCGATGAATCCTGGGAATAGACCTGTAAATTCTTTACCAATTAATCTATCTCTATTTTTTATTTAAATATTTTCTCTAAGTGATTCTAAAGTAATCCGGGCATATTCAACATAACGATGTGCGCCAGCTTCAATATCCTTAATTTCATCATTTGTTAAATCACGAATAACTTTAGCCGGAACACCAGCGACTAACTTTCCCGAAGGAACTACAAAAGATTGTTTCACCAAAGCTCCTGCCGCTACCATTGAGTTCGATTCGACGATAGCTCCATCAAGTACTATTGCTCCTATCCCAATCAAACATTGGTCTTGAAGTGTGCAGCCATGAAGAGAAACAGAATGTCCAATAGTAACTTTGTTTCCAATGTTAAGAGAAAATTTACCGTTCGTTACATGAAGCATCGAGCAATCCTGAATATTTGTGCTCTCCCCTATTTTTATGTAATGAACATCACCTCTTATTACAGAATTATACCACACACTTGAGTCTTTTCCTACTTCAACATTACCAATTAGTTTTACCCCTGAAGCCAGAAATACATTTTTACCAAGTTTAGGTAAGTATCCCCGGTAGGGAAATATTTTCAATTCTTCATCTAATTTTTGTATGAGGGAGGATTCCATAACTTTTCATTCCATTTTATTAATTCCAAATTAACACTTCCAATAATGACGTTCATCTTTGCCCGAATAGGTACAGAGAATGAATCATTGCTAAACCATCCTTCGAAATTACCTGTTAGGCCGTAAACACTTATAAAATCAGTCTTACCATCAAGTTTCAGGCAATCAACTTCATAATCAACTGCATCAATTGAAATTGGTTCACTTTCATTAAAGAAATTAATTAATGTTGCCTCTTCCTTTTCATTTACGAAGCATGGAATAGAAACAGTTCTTAGCTCTCCGAAATTCATTCTGGCATAATACAAAATTGAAAGTCCGTCTTGCATTCTTTTGTCAGTATTTGCAGTAGAATCAAGCCAGAGTTTAGAACCACCAAGCTTTCCTTTCTGCATTTCAACTTTTGAACTGCCAATGAAGTTATATTCAACAAAAACGGTATCATCTCCAAAAATCTTTGCAAAAAACTTCAATGGAAATAGCGATGAGTCAATGTAACTTTCATATACCTGATGCAGACTTACAAAAGGAAGATCGGGGTATGAATCAATGTATGCAATGGTTTTATAAACAGGCTTGTTATTTATTTTTGTTTTTTCCAGAACCTTGAACCTAACTTCACCAAGATTAAAGAAAGCGTATTTCACTACATACGTTAGATCTTCACCGACAAACAATTTCTCAGAATTCGTTTCGGAAACTGCTGGATTATTTTTCTGGTCAACCTGAGTATTTCCATATCCAGTTAAACACAAAACAACCAGAATGCGGAGAAAGTTTTTCACTTAAGATCGGCTATTTGTTTTGCCTCTTCAAACAAGCTCATCGCTTTTTCAATTTGATTATCTGTTGTTAACATCACCGAATACCAACCTTCATTCTTCCAGTAATTTCTTGCTAACTGAGCTTTAAGTCTGGTTGAGATGTAATCCTTATCTGTTTTATACTCTTCTTCATTAAAATCAACTTCTTTTGAAGCAGCAAATGAAATAAAATTTTCTAGCTCGGCTTCCGAAATTTTAAACTCATTTACATACTTTGATAAATCTGTTCCATAGGTTGAACTTACTGCTTTCCCATTCTTTTCAACATAGTTTAATATGTACTGATAAAAAACATTCTGCCTTAAGAGATTGCTGGTGTAATTAGTAATCCTTTCATTTTTTAGAATGTAATCAGGAGTGATACCGCCGCCGCCATAAACTGTCCTGCCTTTCTTGGTTTTAAAGATTGGTTTTGATGTATCCTTTTCGGCAACGTGCTCAATATTATTTACTTCACTGAGACTTGTATCCTGCATGTTTGCGTAATACTCTTCGTACTTCTTTTTATCCTTATAATCTCTCTGAATCGATCTACCGGAAGGAGTAAAATATTTTGAAATTGTTAGACGAATAGCTGAATTATCATTAAGAGTAAACTGCCTTTGAACAAGTCCTTTGCCAAATGAAGTTTCGCCAATTATCAGTCCTCTGTCCCAATCCTGAATTGCGCCGGAAACAATTTCACTTGCACTTGCAGAACCATGATTAATTAAGACTATTAGAGGAACTTTTTCAAATGGTGTTGTCTTTGAAGCAAAATATTCTTCATTGGCATCCTTTCGTCTACCTTCTGTGTAGACAATTTTCTTTTCACCATCAATAAAAAGATCTGCCATCTCAACTGCCTGACTCAGATAACCGCCGGGATTACCTCTCAGATCTAAAATAAGCTTTGTCATTCCCTGCTGCTTTAAATTGCTTAATGCTTCATTCAATTCATCGAGTGTTGTTTCTGAAAAGCGTGAGACACTTACATAGCCAGTTTTATCTTTTAGCATCAGTCTAACATCCACAGAATAAAGTGGAATTTTATCTCTCGTTATTTCATACTCAATTAAATCTACTACACCTATTCTGCTGACAGAAACTTTAACTTTAGATCCAGCCTTTCCTCTGAGCTTATCTCTCACCTGATCGTTATTAATTCCAATACAATCTTCGCCATCAATCTTAACTATCCTGTCGCCCGGTAAAATACCGAGTGATTCGCTCGGACCGCCGGTAATTGGAGAAACAACGGTTAAAGTATCTTCAACAATCTGAAACTCTATTCCAATTCCTTCAAAGTCTCCACGGAAGGATTCTTCAACGGCTGTGAAATCCTTCGCAGAAATATAAAATGAATGTGGATCCAGTTCATCTGTGATTCCTCTAATCGCTGCTTCAACAAGTTTTGGAGTATCAACTTCTTCGATGTAGTATCTTTGTGAGTATGAGAGAACGTCGTTCAGTTTGCGAACACCGTCTCTAAGACTGTCATCTGAAAATATTTTTTCTATCTGGATACCGAGCACTATCCCAACAGTAAGAATGATGAGCAGCACCGGCACTTTAAATATCTTATTCACTTATTCTCCAATTATATTTTCTTACAAAATAAATTAAATAATTCATAAATGATATGAATCATTTTATACCCGGTTAAATGAAATGATGAATGATCAAACCTGAGGTTTCATCTGTGGAAAGAAAATCACATCTCTGATGGATGATTGATTTGTTAAAAGCATCACAAGCCGATCGATACCAATTCCAAGTCCAGCCATTGGAGGCATACCATATTCCATTGAACGAAGAAAGTCTTCATCAACCTGCTGAGCTTCTTCATCTCCCGCTTCTCTCATTTTAACCTGGTCCTCAAATCTTTTTCTCTGGTCCACAGGATCATTTAATTCTGAAAATGCATTGCAGATTTCTCTTCCCGCTATATAACCTTCAAATCTTTCAACAAGACCTTCTTTGCTCCTGTGCTTTTTAGCAAGAGGTGAAAGAATTAAGGGATAGTCAACTACAAAAGTCGGTTGAATTATTTCTGGTTCAACAACCTGACTGAATATTTCATCAATAAGTTTAGCTTTGCCGAATAGTCCTGCTATCTCAATTCCTAATTTTTTTGCCAATGCTCTTAAATCATTTTCAGAAGCAGCAATTACTTCTATACCTGTTTTATCTGCGATTGCTTCAACATAACTTATTCTTTTCCAAGGTCGTATGAAATTAATTTTCTTATCTTCATAGATAAATTCGTAATTACCAAAAACCGTCATGCAGATGTGTTCAAATAATTCTTCAACTAAATCCATCATCCAGCTATAATCTTTATAGGCAACGTAAAGTTCAAGCATTGTAAATTCAGGATTGTGAGATCTGTCCATTCCTTCATTCCTGAAATCTTTCGATATTTCATAAACTCCATCGAAGCCACCAACTACTAATCTTTTCAAATATAGTTCATCTGCAATCCTGAGAAATAATTCAATGTCGAGAGCATTGTGGTGAGTGACAAATGGTCTGGCAGATGCACCACCATATAATGGCTGAAGAACTGGTGTTTCAACTTCAAGATATCCTTTTTCGTCAAGATAATTTCTTATTGAAGAAACAATCTTCGAGCGTTTGATGAATACTTCTTTAACATCCGGATTGACAACCAGATCAACATATCGCTGACGATACCTTAATTCCTTATCTGCGAACTGATCATAAATTATCTTATTCCCCTGCTCATCCTCTCCTTCTTTAGCAATGGGTAATGGCCTCAATGATTTTGCAAGAAGTTTTAATGATTTAAGATGAACTGAAATTTCACCAGTCTTCGTCTTAAAAACATAACCCTCAACTCCAATAATATCACCGATATCCAATAAACGAAATGCATCATAGTTCTCACCAATATCATCCTTCTTCAGATAAATTTGTATTCTACCTTTTTGATCCATTATGTGTGCAAAGGAAGCTTTACCCATTCTTCTAATCGTCATTATTCTTCCGGCAAGCTTGACATCTTTGTTTTCATACTTTTCAAAATCATTCTTGATGTCTTCAGAATAAGTATCAGTATCGAATGAGTAAGCAAAAGTTTCAATTCCTTTATTCTTTAATTCATCAAGCTCTTCGTATCTACGTTTGATTAATACATTGATATCAGTTTGGTTGTTTTCCACTATTTCTCCTTAATGATTCAGACAGTATATTTTTGTTTTAATTGCTCAATCTCGCTGAAAGTAAGATTGCGGGATTTTCCCGGAGGTACATTTAGCATAATTCCTGCAAAGCTGAGGCGATTTAATTCCAATACAGTATAATTAAGTTTTCGGAACATTCTTTTCACAAATCTGTTTCTTCCTTCTTCACAAACCACTGAAACAATTTCTTTATCCTTTTGCCAGGGAAAAGTTATTTTAATAAACTTGCCTTTTTTTCCTTCAAGCAAAACTCCCTGCAAAAGTTTAAGTTTATCATTTTCATCCAACGGTCTATCTAATTTTACCTCATATTCTCTTGGAACTTTATTCCCGGGATGTGTTAGCAGCTGCGATAATTCACCATCATTAGTTAGAAACAGGAGTCCGGTTGTATCATAATCAAGTCTGCCAACCGGATAAATTCTTTCTTTTGATTTAACTAAATCCATCACGGTACGACGGTTTCTATCATCTGACACTGTGGTGATATATCCTTTAGGTTTGTTCAGAAGAATGTAAATATTTTTTTTAGGTTTGATTTTTTCGCCATCAAGAGTAACAATATCCTTTTCGATATCAACTTTGTGGCTGAATTCAATTACAATTTTATCATTAACAGCAACCCTGCCCTGCAAGATATATTCTTCTGATTTTCGCCGGGAACTGATTCCACTATCCGCCAGAAATTTATTGATCCGGACTTTTGTCATCAGTTGCTCCTCCAATTGATTCTTCAAGTTTTTCTTCCAGATCAGTCATCATAATTTTTCTTTTCTGTTCAAGGAAATCTTCATCCTGCATAATTTCCTCAATCTCTCTTGGCTTTGGTAAATCAGAAAGATTATTCAATCCAAAATATTTCAGGAATTCATCAGTCGTTCCGTAAAGCAAAGGTCTGCCGACTGTTTCTGCCCTTCCCCTGATTGTAATAAGATTTTTTTCAAGAAGTGTCGTCAAAATATAATCTGAATTTACACCACGAATTGATTCCAGTTCAGGTTTTGTTATTGGCTGTTTGTAAGCAATGATTGAAAGCGTTTCAAGAGCTGCCTGGCTTAAGCGACGTTTTGTTCTTTCCGAAGAGAGATAACCAACATATTTTGAAAACATTTCTGACGTTGCATATAAATAACCGTTTGCAATTCTAAGTATTCGAAATGAATTACCACTATCGCTGTACTTTTGATTTAACAGATCAACTGTACTCTCAATTTCGTCTTTTGTTAATTCTACATCATCGCCGTCAATGGATTTGACTGCTCTGATTATTTCTTCTGCAGATAATGAATCATCTGATGAGAATATTAAAGCTTCAATTACAGAAATG
The DNA here is from genome assembly GCA_035478175.1 of Ignavibacteriaceae bacterium. Lineage (GTDB taxonomy): Bacteria > Bacteroidota > Ignavibacteria > Ignavibacteriales > Ignavibacteriaceae > IGN2. The sequence goes on along the minus strand of DATIJX010000066.1, from coordinate 20,475 downwards.
TATGTGTTATCCATTTTCTATTTGAATTATTATAAAATCGTTAAATAATTTTGTGGTCTTTATTCCTACTCTTCCCATCTTTACCATCTCAAGCAACGCTATGAAAGTAACTATTATTCTTATTCTTTCTTTGATTTCCTCAACTAATTTGAGAAAGTGTAGTTCAGGAAATTCCTTTAATTTATTTTCAATGAATTCTACTTGCTCTTCTATCGATACATTCAACTTCTGTATCTGGTGTACCGGTTCATTTTTAATCTGCTCAACTGCGTATTTGAATGCCTTTGCAAGATCATAAATTGAAACATTTTTTAAAAGAATATTGAATTCGTTTGGTGCCTCTTTTAAATCTTCAGAAAAATTTCCTCTGAATTTTCTTTTTCTTTGATTTGATTCAAAGTAAGATAACTCCTCAGACATCTCTTTGTATCTTTTATATTCAAGAAGAGCTTTGACTAGATCAGCTCTCGGATCAATTTCTTCACCTTTCTCGTCTATTTCACGCGGCAATAGCATTCTAACTTTAATGTGCATCAGAGTTGAAGCCATTAAAATGAAATCACCGGCAACTTCCAGATCAAGAATCTTTATCAGGTTAACATATTCAAGAAATTCTTTTGTAAGACTAGAAATTGGAATATCATATATGTTTAGTTCATCACGCTTAATAAAAAATAAAAGCAGATCGAGCGGTCCTTCAAATTGATTTAGCCTAACTTTATACATTCTAACCGAATTTCATTTTATCGTGAACTTCTGACATCGTTTCCTGTGCTGCCTTTTTACCTCTAGCTTCACCATCCGAAAGAATTTCTAAAACTTCTTTCATATTACTTTCATAGTGTTTTCGTTTTTCAATTATAGGTGCAAGAAACGAGGATATTTTTTCTGAACAATTTAACTTGCAATCAACACAGCCAAGTGCGCCCGACCGGCAATCTGTTTCAATCTGTGGAACTTGTGATTGATTAAATTTTTTGTGATAAGAAAAAATCAAGCATATTTCCGGTCGACCGGGATCATTTCGCCTGACCTTTTGTGGATCGGTTACAGCTTTTTTTAGTTTAGCTTTTACTGTCTCCGGTTCATCGGATAAAAGAATTGTATTGCCAAGTGATTTGCTCATCTTTGCGGAACCATCCAATCCAGGTAAGCGGGAGAATTTTGTAAGCAAGGCTTCTGGTTCAGGAAACACTTCACCATATTGATTATTAAATCTTCTGGCAATCTCTCTTGTTATTTCTATGTGAGGAACCTGATCTTCACCAACCGGAACTGCATCACCTTTATACAAAAGAATATCGGCAGCTTGAAGAACAGGATATCCTAGATGCCCATAAATAATTTGCTCAATATGTAAAGCTCTTGCTTGTTCTTTGACAGTTGGGTTACGCTCAAGTCTGTTTGCAGTTATTAACATGCTTAATATCAGATACAGTTCTGTATGTTCTTTTATTTGTGATTGTCTGAACATCGGGCTTTTTACAGGATCCAGGCCAGCAGCAAGCCAATCAATCAACATATCAATAGTATCGCTATAAACATTGGTTGTATTCAAATCAGTTGTCAAGACATGATAGTCAGCAATGAGATGATAGCTCTCATATTCATCCTGCAGATGCACCCAATTTTCCAAAGCTCCAACATAATGACCTATGTGAAGTTTTCCAGTAGGACGCATTCCGCTAAGAATTCTTTTTTTCTTCATAAAATATCGAAATAGTTGAAATTGCGGTTCAAAGATAAGAATAATAGATGTTTTTTATGAATCAGGAAAACCGTCAAGAGAGATATAAATAAGGCTTCCATTTTTCATCAATACGTCCGACCACATTTTTTATAAACACAATATGGCTTGGCTTGAATGGCCTTACAAGAAGCGACAGTCCAGCCTCGCCCGGGGTTCGATCTCCCTTTTTATTGTTACACTTCGTACAAGCGCTAATAAGATTTTCCCAGGAATCATCCCCGCCTCTTGCTTTTGGAACAATATGATCCATCGTTAAAGTTAAGTCTCCCCTTCCGCAGTATGCGCATTTATATCCATCCCTTCTAAGAATATTTTTTCTGGTAAGAACAACTTTCTTATATGGAACACTAACAAATCGACTTAGGCGAATTATACTTGGCCACGGATATTTTGAATGCATTGATCGGATTGCTTTGCCGTCATCCTTTAAAACCAACTCGGCCTTTCCTAAATACATTAGGATAACAGCTTTCTTAATATTGCAGATAGTGAGGGGTTCGTAGCTCTGATTTAGTATGAGCACCTTTGCATTAAGCTTGCCATTTGTTCGTTTCGAGGGTTCGAAGTCTTATTCTCCTTTACTCTGTTTTTTAAGATATAAATGTAAATAAATTCTCAGTGCTATTCTGGCTATCAAAATTATTATCGTAATAACTAAGAGCGGCACATAAGCTTCCCTTGGAATTGATTCAGTGAGAATCAAAACTAAAAAAATTAAAACTATACCGATTGTTGAGTAATTAAATATTTTATAGAATTTAGGAAACATACTGATTCATTAATTTTTTCAAATATTGAATGAAAAACTAATAATATAAGCCCTTAATATCAATTGTCGATAATGGTATGCTTTGAAGAGAAAAATGTTGAGAAATTCTATTTAGAACTATTTTTGAAGATTATTGCTACAGACGTTACATAATTTTCTGAGTGACTTATTGAGATTCTTAATTGTGCATTATCAGAGAGAAATACTTGTAATTTCCCTGATGGGTTAATTGAGGGCATACCGGAAGCATCATTCTGGATTTCTATATCTTTCCAGCGAAGACCTTCCTTCCAGCCGGATGCAAGAGCTTTATAAACTGCTTCCTTTGCTGCAAACCTGGCAGCGTAATGCTGATACTTATTGAACTTTGCGTTACAATATTTGATCTCTTCATTAGTAAAAACTTTATTGAGAAACCTTTCACCGTATTTCTCAATACTTTTCTTTATTCTTTCAATTTCAATTATGTCTATTCCTAATCCGAGAACCATATCATTTGCATCATTTAATTTAGAAAATGTATGCGTCTACTTTTATACCATCTGTTTGAATCTGATCAAGAAGAACCTTGCTTAATTCCTTTATTAGTTCCATCGACTTCACCAGGTTGTTATACAGTGAATCGTCATAAAGAATTTTGCCCAGATTATTTCCACCAGTTGCGGTTTCCTGAGTGAGGTAGTTTAATGATGTTATGAGAGAATCTGATTTGAGTAAAACAGCATTCAAATTTAATAATGATCGTTCAATGTTTTCTTTATTTTCTTTGATTAAAACTTTTGTGTCAGCCGTAATTTCCTTAGTGTTCTCTGAAATCTCTTTTATGTTCTGTTGATTCTCTGTTAACACTTTATCCAGCTTGGCAGTAACATTATTCAAATTGGAGATGCCGGTTCGTAAACCTTGGATAAATGCTTCATCCTGAAGAAGTGAATTTATTCCCTGAAGTGTTTTCACTGACTCATTAGCAATGATACTTATTTTGTCCTGAATATCGCTGAATAAAGATATCATACCGGCAATATCACTTATATACTTACCATGCTGAATTTCGGACAAATCTAAATCATCAATGGAATTTCCGGGATATACTTCAATTTTTCTTCCGCCCATAAGGTCAGTACTCTCCAATGAAAATTCAGCGTCCTTTTTTAGTGGTATATCATTACTTATGCTCAATGTTACAATAACCGATGAACCATCTATAAAAAAATCCTTAACGTGTCCTCTTCTTACTCCATTCACAGTAACATTATTACCAATTTCAAGTCCGGATACTTTGTTAAATCTAACCCTAACCTGGTTGTCAGATGAAGATAAAGTAAAATTTTTTGCCCAACCCAATACCCAGATAAATACCAGCAAACCTAGCAATACTGTTATACCAACTTTAATTTCTGTTGCTCTTAAATTTCTCATTTTGTTCCTTTTTCAATAACAAGGTTAATTTTGATATATCTTCCTCATTTATAACGCTGTCCTGAATAACAATTTTAATTTCAGTTAAAAACTTTTCTTCATCCAAATTTACAACTTCTTTCATCGACTTTATATTATCAATATAATAAATGATTAATTCTTTCAGGGAATCTTTATGGACAGAATCATTAATATGTTTGGCTTCATCATCCCAGTTTTTTATTACTTCACTTGTAAGAAAATCTTTCGTGGGTTTTATAAACCAATCATCTAATTTATATTGAATGATATAGACCGCTGCAGCAACTAATATAGTAATGACCATAACTGCTTGTATGAAACAGCTCTTTTTCATCTAAATTTTGAATTAAGAAATTTTATCTAATTCGATTCTTTTGATCCTTTTCTTCAATACCTCTTTAACTGTCAGCCTATAATTATTGAGATTAAAAGAATAGCCCTCCTTAGGAATGTCTCCGGCCTGATTTATAATCAGGCCTGCTATCGTATCATAATCATCGCTTGCGGGAATTAATTCAAGACCAATCAGTTCATTAACTTCGGCGATGGGTACTTTTCCTAATACACTTATTTTTTCCGGTGTAAGTATCTTGATTGCATTTTCTTCCGGATCGTGCTCATCCCAGATTTCTCCAATTATTTCCTCAATAATATCTTCAAGAGTTATTAGCCCGGAGGTTCCGCCGAATTCATCAACCACAACAGCTAAATGCATTTTCTTTTGTTGAAATTCCTTAAGCATATCGCTAATTTTTTTTCTCTCCGGAACGAAAAGTACTTCACGGGTAATTTTTGAGATGGTTTCCACTTTTATGAATGATTTATTTGTCAAATATGGAAGGAAATCTTTGGCGTGAACTATTCCAATAACTTTATCTAAATTATCTTTATAAACAGGAAAACGGCTGTACCCGCTTTTGTTTATAGTTTCAATTAGCATTTCGCTGCTAACGTTGAAAGGTACCGCAACAATATCAACGCGTGGAGTCATCACTTCAACTACGAGAACAGATTTAAATTCAACGAAACTGGAAATAATTTCCTGTTCGTCTTCTATAAGTGTTCCTCTTTCGTGACCCAGCTCAGCAAGATCCGAAATTTCTTTCTCGGTAATAGCAGACTTCGATTTATCAAATTTAATTTTTGAAAAAGTAAGTCTGATTAGTTCAGTTATTGATTCAGTGACAGGATATATAATCATGCTGAATAAGTATAATGGTACCACAACAAGCTTTATTGTAAGTTGGGGATGCTTAGAGGCAAAAACTTTAGGCAGCAGTTCTCCAAAAAGTAAAATGATAATTGTGACTAAAATTATCTGGACTGTTAAAATTAAATTAACCGTCACATTATATAAGTAGGCTATCTCAAGTGCGAGAGAAACAGAAACAATAGATACGGCAACATTCGCGAGAGTATTTCCAACCAGAATTGTGATGAGTAATCTTCTGGGAAATGCGATCAAATTACCAGCATAGCGGGAAATAAGCTTAGAGGATTTGAAGTCTTCTTCAATGTTTTTTTGCTTAATCGAAAAGAAAGCAACCTCAGAACCTGAAAAGAAAGCTGATAGTAATAATAGAACAAGTAATAAAATTACCTGGTTTAACCAATCAATCTCCACTAAAGTTCAAATCCTCAGCAATTAATAAAACTAAAAAGGTAAATCGTCGTTGTCGTTGCTTACTGTTGGTTCAACGCTTGTTTCTACATTATCAGTTGATGCACTTTCTGATGTTGGCTCAAGAGGAATCAGTTTATCAGAGATAACCTCCGTACTATAGCGCTTTACTCCATCCTTATCGGTGTAATCTCTTTTACTGAGTCTACCCTCAACATAAAACTTCTTTCCTTTTTTCAGATTTTCTTTGAAGTAATCTGAAAGATTAAAAGAAACTATGTTATGCCAGGTTGTTTCATTTACCCAATCACCGTTCTTTCCTTTGTAACGATAATCGGTCGCTAATGAGAAGTTAGTCACAGAAACATTATTGGTAGTAAATCTGGTCTCGGCATCCTTACCAAGGCGACCAATAAGCATAATTTTGTTCAATGAAAAAGCCATTTAACACCCTCCAGCTTAATTTTTTGATTGAAATTTCTCAAAAAATAATCAAATAAAACTAAAGAAAAAACTAATTATTAACGTTGAAGTAATAAAATATGCTCAGATTAGCTCACCAATATTTTTACGGGGAGTATCGTAGATGACGTTTTTATTAAAAAAGTCCAAATATCAAGCAATTCTTTGTCTCGAATTAAAATAGACTATCAAATAGCTACAGTAAAAAATTCGCAAATTGTGTGAAATATTTACTGAAAATCTAATTTCTGTTTTCTTTAAGGTAAAATATTACCGAAGGCAATGTGGCATATAAGGTGGAATATCCTGGTAAATAATTTTCAATCAAAATATTAAAAGAAATTATTAAAAAATGAATACTGGACAAACAATGATGACTATGGGTGCAATGATATTGCTTTCAGCCATAGTGTTGAGAGTAAATACAAGCAACCTTAATAATGAATCAGCCAGAGACAAGGCTCAGTATGGTGTATTAGCAACTTCAATTTCAACTTCAATAATAGAAGAAGCACAAAGCAAAGCCTTTGATCATAATACGGATACTAACTCTGTGTCACTTCTTACTGGGCTATCAGCAGTCCTGGGTCCTGAAGCGGGAGAAACACCAGCAACTTACAATGATTTTGATGATTACCATGGTTATACAAATCGTGATAGCACAATGCCTTCTGCAATTTTTGATATTGTTTGTGAAGTTGTTTACATAAATCCTAATGATATTGAAGGCTACACATCTAATCGAACCTGGCATAAAAAAATTAATGTCACAATTTCAAGTCCTTTTTCGCCTGATACTTTTCGAACATCATCAATTTTTAGCTATTGGTTTTTTAGATAGGAGAATTAAATGGGTACAAATGTAATCTTAGACATAATCGGATCTATAATTATTGCAGGCATATTAATGCTTTCAATTTTTAGAGTTAACAATTCATCTACTGAAGACCTTTATAGGGGTTCAGGAAACTTAGTGGCACAGACAAATTTAGCAACGGTCGTACAGATTCTGGAAACTGATTTTAGAAGAATTGGGTATTGTGCAGACTGGAAGCAAATTCCGGTTCCTACAGAAGCTATTCTACATGCTGATTCAGCAAGCATCCGGTATTTAACAGACGTAGATAAAGATGGTATTGTCGATACAATGTATTATTACTTCGATCCTTTAACAGATATTCCAGGAACACCTAATCCACGGGATAGATTTTTATATCGAGTAGTAAACGGTGAAACTCCCGTTGGTGTAAATTTAGGCGTGACTCAATTTAGCTTAGAATATTTCAATGCTTTAGGATCAAAGCTTAGTTTTCCCATCTCAGATCCAAGAGAAATATTTACGATGCAAATAGATATTACAGTTGAAGATGTGGCTGCATATGATGAAAAATATCAAACAATTTTCTGGAGACAAATTAGAATGGCAGCTAGAAATCTTTTTAATCGTTAAGGAGGTAAAACAGAATGGGTAAATTATCACTTTATTTGGTGCTTGGTTTTAGTATACTCTATATGATAATGGGGAATAACTCGACTAAGTTGTCGACCCGAACAATAGAGAATATGGCAGACTACAATGCGAAAACTGTAGCCCACAACCTTGCTGTGAGTGCTGCAAATCTTGCTTGCAATGAAATCTTTTTAGATGATGCCTGGGATGATGGGATTCCGGAATCCGACTTTTTAAATGGAGAAATTAAAGCAAGTATTGATGTTTTGGATAAAGTTAAAAACATAAGAAAATTAACTGCGACCGGAACTTTTAGAGGAGTTACTAAATCTGTTGAGGTTTTATTCCAGCCAAGTAAATTTTCTAAGTTTGCGTACTACTCGATGAGTGAAGGTGGAACCATTTGGTGGACAGGTCAAGACACTATTTGGGGTCCATTCCATACTCAGGATTATATGAGAGTGCATAACCACCCTGTATTTTTTGGTAAGGCGACAACTCAGAAATCTTTGATTTATTTTACAGATCAGGCAACCGATGAACCAAGATTTCTTGGTGGTTTTGATCAAGGTGTGAATTTAGAATTACCTACCGATGGTTTAGATCCTTTAAAAACTGCTGCTCAGGATAATGGTTTATTCTTTACTGGTAAAGATTCGATCTATATTACCTTTCAAGAAGATAGCCTTAAGTTCAGATATAAGTTTACTGATAAAGATAGTGCTGTTTATTTGCCATCAGTAGCACCAAACGGAGTTATTTTCGCTGAGAATTCTATTATTAGATTGCACGGAGTTGTATATGGCCAATATTCAATTGCCTGTTCAGGAAGTTTAGGTAAAGGAATAATTTATTTGGATGATGATATAGTTTATAAAACAGATCCACTTAAAAATAAAAATTCCACTGATTTGCTTGGTATTATTGCAGAGAATAAGGTTTTGATAACCGACAACGCGCCAAATTGGAGCGATATAAATATTCACGCCTCAATTTATTGTGAAGATGCAGGCTTTGGTTCTGAGAATTATAGTTCAAGACCAATCAGCGGTAACATTAACCTTGTCGGCGGGATAATTCAACATACAAGGCATGCTGTCGGCACATTTGACAAAAGTGGTATCAAGTCAGGTTTTGCAAAAAGATATCGTTATGACGACAGACTTATGCTAATTTCACCTCCATTTTTTCCAGGTACGGGAGGTTTAGAGATAGTCTCCTGGCACGAATAATGAAAAATAACGACAAAAATATCAAACAGGCAATAATAATTTTCTAGAGGAGAGTAAATGGAATTATTTGAAAGACAAATAAAAAAGTATGCAATCGTTATAAATGTAAATTTAGTGAGAGCCACACTTAATGAGGCAACTGAATTCAGAGAATATCTGAATGAGGCTATTCTGGGTACTGATATAGATTTAATTGTTAACCTTAGCGAATGCCAGCATCTGGACTCAACATTTCTTGGTGTATTAGTAAGCGGTTATAAGAAGCTTAAGAAAAAACAAAGAAATTTGGTCATTATCGAACCGACTGATAAATCTAGAGTTTTTCTTACTCTTAATTCTATAGGAAAGATTTTTCCTCTTTATGAAAGTGTAAACTCTGCTCTGGAAGATATTGAAAACAAAAAGTTGCTTGAAAATGTTGTTGAAAATATTGATGGTGAAATGATTCCAAATAAAATCAGGACAAAGACAGAAGATATTCCGGTAGCACAGGCTGAAGATGTAATTCCTAATTCACAATTTTTAGTTCAGGAGGAACTTACAGCAATTGAATTAGATAACTCAGTAGTAAATTTTGACGATTCCTATGAGAATAAAATCCTGATGAATGAATTCGCACTAGAAGCTGAAGCAATAAATAATCTGAAAGAAGAAACTGAAACAATCAAGTTTGAAACACTGAATAAGATTGAAGAAGAATATCACGAAGAAGTTATAGTACATCGTGAATCCAAGCCTCTTTATTCAGATATTAATTTCAGAAAAGGCTCAGTGGATTGGGCGTTTGGGTTTAACTAAGAAAGAATAATTAATACTTCAAATACCTGGTCGAAAAAAATTATTCCGATAGTGAGGGGTAATAAAAAAAGTGAAGGTTAAGCTTTAATTGGCTTAACCTTTTTTTATTTCCTGGATTCTATTGTAACGATCCACGCATCTTTAAATTCTTCATAATTCCATAATTCACTTCTAAAAGTTTCTGCAGCAACTCTTTCCTGGAATGGCGGATGAATCCAAACTACATACAGATTCTTCTTCTCATTGAATTCCACTTTGATATCTTTATTTAATGTTACCCTGCTCTGTTCCGCAAAATCTTTAGCGCTTTCAAGATTTGAAAATGCACCTATCTGAACTACAAAAACATCAACCGATTCCCGAACCGGAGCTTCAAATTTGAAGCTATCCTCGGGAGGAATTTCATCAAAGATGTAGAGACTGTCAGGTTCTTGTTTTTTTACCTGTGTTTCTTCAAAAGGTGAACAAGAATTAACAATCCAGAATGTTGCCAGTATTGCAGGTATTATGTATAATTTTATATTCATATAGAAAAACAAGGGATGGAAGTCCATCCCTATTAAATTAGAATATTACTCTATCAAGTGCACCATATGGAATTTGTGGTATACCATATTTACCCATTGAGACATCTCCTTTAAACACAAGACTTCCGGGAATATTGGAAACATCAACTAAAGGAATTGAAGCACTGTATTTATTATTAATAGCTTTGATGAATTCATTTGCGATAATACCATAACCCTGGCTTGTTGGATGAACTCCATCAAGACTGAAAAAGTTTCCAGTAACATAAGTTGCTGAAAAATTAATTCCATTTACACTTAATCCATTCGCACTGGCTAAAGAGTTGAATAATCCATCCCAATTAATTACTGAGTAATTAAAAGAAGCAGCCAAACCAGAAATAATCTGATTGTATCCCTCTCTCAATGCCAGGTATGCTGCTATTTCGGTTGGATCGAGAACTAAATTATTCGGGAACGGATTTTCTGGAGTTAACCCAAATGGAAATGCTATGTTTACTCCCGGAGGAACGGGAATATTATTATCAGTATAATACTTACCTGTAGTATTGCCCAATAAACCAGCCGCTGAAGAACCGCTCAAAGTAATCATTACATTTTTGTTTATTAAATCAGTTGGCGTTGCAACAGAAACTCCAGGGGCACCAGTAGTTTGATATACTAACCCTAATACTCCCGGAATACCCTGAATTGCTTGACCAACTCCTGGGCCTACAGTATTGAAATAAGGAAATACTAGTGCATTGGGTATTCCTCCGATAATAATCTGAGCACCGGTTGAATTTAATGCCGTTAATACCTGTGTATATTGTGTTTGAAACACTGCGGGATCAGTTGGTGGAAATAATCCTCCGCGGGTTGCAAAGGCAAGTATATCATTATTACCAATCCATAAAGTAATTAAAGTTGGTTGCTGAGCAATTGCCAGTTCCAATTGTGTTCCAAATCCTCTCAACACCGCATCAAAAAGCGGATTCGGAGCTCCGAAGTTAGCTGTATAACAAGTGTTAGCATTTCTTGCATTCAAAACATCGTAAAGAAATGCACCTTTGATTCCAAGATTGTTATAAGGCGCAGGATAAGTTAAGTTGGTTGGAGAACCTTGTCCTGGATTTACATATGTTGTAAACGGATTAAGAGATGCAATCTCCAATCTGCCTGCTGTTCCGGGTTCGCTAAAAGTAGCTTGCTCATAAGTTGCATTCACCTGCCTGGCAATAATGTTTCCGAAAGAATACATCTGGGCAGATTCAAAAACGGAAGATGACTGCTCTCCCATTGTAAGACTGTTTCCAATAGATACAAATCTTGTGAAATTTGCCGAGCCGAGATTTAACTCAGGCGCTGTTAAGTCACTATAATCTTCACATCCGATTAAAGCTAATGCGATAATAGAAAGAAGACTTAAGGATATAATTATTTTTTTCATTTTACTTTCCTCCTTCTATTAAAAATTATAATATAAACTAAATGAAAACAGGCTTGCAGAGGAATTATATGTTCCATTAAACCTGGAAGCGGATTCCTCATTGCCTTCATCATAAGGGGTATATATTTCTTGGGAGTTTGTTACTGTCAGCTCAGATGATCTTATGAAAAGGTATGAACCGCTAATACCAAAATTTTCAAATATCTTGGCATCGATACCAAGGCTGAAACCCAGCCTGTCAGCATCTGGTAGAGACGGACTTAAATATTCCGGTTGAACTGGCATTGCATCAAAATAAATTCCACCCAGGAATGAAAATTGTTTATCAAAAAAGTATTCAGCGCCAAACCTGATAGCATATGTGTCCTCGTAATTTCTTGGACGTGAAATATCATCGTAAGCAGGATCTTCAAAATCAACTGCTAATTTATCATAACTTGACCAGCCGACCCATTGAAAATCTGCTGAAAGCTGAAGCTGTTCGATTACCCTATATCCGATTCCTCCTTGTATGTTCAGCGGAGTTGTGAGTTCAGCAGATATATTTCCTTTTGGAAGAACTGCAGCTAGCTGCTCAGCTCCTGTTGCCGTAGCTGTACCTTCAAATCCATAATCCACTTCGCTTTTGAACGCAGCACCAATTGATAAATCTTTTGTAGGTTTCCAAAGAATTCCTGCATTGTAACCGAATGCTGATTTATCATCACCTTCAAGATGAATAAAAGCATCGCCTTCAAATGGAGTCTGCGAATTTGCTTGTGCTATTATTACTTCTGCAAAGCTATAGGAACCGCCAACACTTATGGATAGGTTTTCCAAAATAGCCCATGAAATTACAAGTGGAAATGAAATTGTCTGCAGTTCAGTTTCAACAGCTAGATATCTTCCCATCCAGTCTTCGCGCCATTTTGTACCTAGTCCAAATGGTACGGAAGCACCGAGTCCAACTGAAAACGCATCAGAAATTTTGTGAGAAGCAAAAAAATGTGGAGGTATAAAAGTCTGACTAATCATTGTAGATTTGTCTATTGCTGGTGACACACCTCTAAATGAAGTGCTAGGTCCAATGATAGCCGCACCTATTAATAAATTAGTTCCTTCCAGATAACTTAATGCGGCACCATTCCAATAAACTGCTGAAGCATCATTAACAATTGCTGTAAATGCGCCTCCAAGTCCCATAGGTTTGGCCCCATGTTCGTTTAGCTGGAAACCGCCAGCCAGTATGATACCCGGAAAAACTCCTAGTATCAAAAGGATGATGTAAACATACTTTTTCAAATGAATCCCTCCTAATTGAGTTAATGTTTTATGTTAGTTATGAAAATAATTATCCAATAGTAAAAAGATTAAATCCTTTTTCTACTGCTGAACCCTCGGTGACAAAAATACTTTCAATAATTCCGGAAGCCGGAGACTTCAAATCATTTTCCATTTTCATTGCTTCAAGTATTATTACTGATTCTCCCTGCTCAACTTTTTCTCCGACATTCTTTTTAATCTTTAATATCAATCCAGGCATTGGTGCTTTAACATTCATATGATGATGCTGAAAGCTAGCTGAACTCTCCAGCAATTTAAAAGCTTTTTCCTGTAATGCGGTTCTTACAGTTACTTCAGATTGATATCCTTGAACCAGTACTTTAAAAAGATCACTATTTAATTTTTCAGATGTAAGCTCAAATACTTTATTATTCAACTTCAAAATAAATGAATGATCACAAACAGGAATAAGTTCATAATTATACTTTTCATCATCGACAGTCAATTCATTATCGTTTAGAACTTTTATATTTAATTTTGAGCTATTAACACTAACTACGAAATCATTCATACATCTGCTCCTGCCATTGATTAATCGAATCTGTCTTTTTGGTTGGCAGATTATTAAATGATGATTTTGATTTTAGTATTGATGCAAATATAGCTGAGACTCTTTCAATTTCCTTAATATTTTTTGTGTCGTTCAAACTCATTAGATTTTTCATAAATTCATCGTTGAGGAAATTAATATCAAACTCCCCTTTTCTGAATGAAGAATGAGCGATGATGATTTTCAGAAATGAAATGTTCGTTATCAATCCGCCGATCACATACTCAGATAGTGCTCTCAACATTCTATTAATTGCAGATTCACGGGTATCAGACCAGCAAACAAGTTTTGAGATTAAAGGATCATAATGAACAGTGATTTGTGAACCAAGATCAAATCCGGAATCAACACGAACACCTGGTCCGGATGGAGGAAAATAATGGATAATTGGTCCGGTTGAAGGTAGGAAATTATTTGATGGATCTTCCGCATATATTCTGCATTCGATAGCGTGACCATTAATCTTTAAATCACTTTGCTTGAATGATAGATTATTTCCAGCCGCAACTGAAATCTGTTCTTTAACTAAATCAAGTCCTGTTATAAATTCAGTTACCGGATGCTCAACCTGTAGTCTTGTATTCATCTCCAAAAAGTAAAAATTCTTTTTTGAATCCATCAGAAACTCAATCGTTCCAGCATTAAAATAATTACACGCTTTTGCAGCGGCGATTGCTGCCGAGGTTATTTTACCGCGTGTTAAATCATCAACAAAAGATGATGGAGCTTCCTCGATTATTTTCTGATGCCGACGTTGGATTGAACATTCTCTCTCAAAAAGATGAACATAGTTCCCGTGTTTATCACCAAAAATCTGGACTTCAATATGACGGGGATTTTCAACATATTTTTCAATATAGATATCATCGTTAGCAAATGATTTTAATGCTTCTCTCTTTGTAGCTTCGAATGCTGATTCAAATTCATCGCTAGAGGAAATTTTTCTCATTCCTTTTCCACCGCCGCCTGCTGCTGCTTTGAGAAGAACTGGATATCCTATTTCTTCCGAAATCTTTAAACCATCCTTCACTGATTTGATAGCTTCTGTTGTGCCCGGAACAATGGGGACATTATTCTTTGCCATCAACTTGCGTGCTTCCGTTTTGCTGCCCATCAGCGAAACAGATTTTGAAGAAGGGCCGATAAAGGTAATTTTATTTTTCTCAAGCTCTTTAATGAAATCCGCATTTTCAGAAAAGAATCCGTAACCGGGATGAATAGCATCGGCTCCGATTTCAATAGCAAGTTTTATAATTTTTTCCTTATTGAGGTAAGATTCGTGTGCGGGAGAATTCCCGATGTAGTAGCTCTCATCAGCCAATCGTGTGTGAAGAGAAGTTTTATCCGCATCTGAATAAATTGCTGCTGATTTAATTCCGAGCTCACGGCAAGCTCTGATAACTCTTACCGCAATTTCCCCTCTGTTAGCAATTAAAATTTTATTAAACAATACGTCCCTAATTTAATTCGACTATTGTGATACCCTCTCCGCCAAATTCTATTGGTGCAAAATAATAATTCTTTACCTTTTCATGCTTATCAAGAATTTCTTTAACTGTTTTTTTAAGTACACCGGTTCCTTTACCATGTAGTATTTCAACCCTCTGCTGCCCTGTCATATAGGAGTCATCTATAAATTTGAGTATCTCAAAATCAGCTTCATCAGGTTTTCTTCCTCTAATATCAAGTCGATATTGTGTGACGGGCTGACTAATATTATGATGATGAATTACAGGCGTGTGGCCAGTGTCCGGGTGACCTGGAATCAAATCACTGAGATCAACCTGCATTTTTATTGAACCAGATTCAATTAAGCCTTTGCTTCTCTCCTTGTCAATCTGAATTATCCTACCTGAAGTGGTAGTATTTTTAATCAATACAAAACTTCCGACACTAAAATCAGATATATTTATCTCTTTTCCAACCTCAGGTGAATAAAGCTCTGCTGTTTCTGCTTTAAGTTCAACTATTATTTTCTTTGCCTCTTTAATCACCTCTTTTTGAGCACCTGATTCGCGAATCTGTTTAATTACAGTTTCAACTTTTCTATTTATATCTTTAAGAAAATCTTCTGCATCTGATTTGGCTTTTTTTAGAATTTCTTTTTTCTCTTTCTCAAGCCTTTCAATATTGTTTTTATATAATCCAGACAAACCAGATAACCTTGTATTCTCAATCTCCAACTGCTTCAATTTCTCTTCCAGCTTGTTAGATTTTTCTTCAAGCTCCGAAAGGAAGATTTCGAGTTTGTATTTATCGCTATCCATAAAATTAGAAGCAGTCTGAATTAGAGTATCATCAACTCCAATTCTTCTGGCTATTTCAAATGCATAGCTTGAACCGGGTACCCCAAGCTTAAATTTATAAGTAGGCTTAAGCTGCTCATGGTCAAATTCCATCGCAGCGTTAATGAAGCCTTCCTCGTCGTTTGCAATTATCTTCAAGCTTCCGTGATGAGTTGATGCTAACACTAATGTTTTTTTATCTCTAAGTTTTAAAAGAACTGCTGCGGCTAGTGCAGAACCTTCCGTTGGATCAGTTCCTGTTCCAATTTCATCCAACAAGACAAGTGAATTCTCATCAGCATTTAACAAAATGTTTTTTAGATTATTTAAATGCGAGCTAAAAGTAGATAGATCGTCTTCAAGCGATTGCTCATCGCCAATATCAATCAAAATATTTTTAAAAAGATGAAAATTAGAATCAGGATGAACGGGAATATGAATACCGGATTGAAGAAGCAGTGAAAGCAAACCGATTGTTTTTAAAACCACAGTTTTACCACCAGCGTTTGGTCCGGTGATCACAATTATTTTTTGATCATCAAGCTTAAAGCTTAATGGAACTGCCGCTTCCCTTCCGAGTTTTTTAAGTAACACCGGATGTCTGGCATCATTCACATAAAAACTATTTTTATTATCTATAGATGGAAACGCACCGATAATTTCAATTGAATATTTAGCGCGAGCAAAAAGTGAATCAATGTATGCAATAGTTTTAAGTGTCTCTTTTAATTTCTCACTCTCTTTTCCAATTAGGCCGGTCAGCTCTTTCAATAATCTTTCAATTTCCCGTTTCTCGGCAAAGCCAAGAGTTATTATTTCATTATTTAGTTCCAGAGTTTGTTCCGGCTCAATGTAGACTGTTTGTCCTGTTGCAGATTCAGAATGAATGAACCCGCGTAAATGTCTTTTATGTTCAGCCTTAACAGGAATAACCATCCTGCCGTCGCGAAGAGTTAAGTAATCCTCTCTTACTATTCCATCAGCATCGAGAGATTTCATTATGCTGTTAATTGACTTGATAAGCGAACTTTGCTTTTCTCGTACCTGTTTTCTGATATCAAATAATTTCTGACTGGCCTTTTCATTTATTTCTCCCGATTCGTCAATTACTTTTTCAATATGATGTTCAAATACTTTATCACTCACCATTGAACTTTGATATCCGGATAAAATCGGAGCAGTATTGGAATTGTTCTTTATAAACTGATGTAATGAACGGGATACTTTTGCTAATCTTAATATTTCCAGAATTTTTTTTGAATTAAGAACAGCACCTTCAATTCTGCTCTGTGAAATGGATTCAAATAAATCCGGGATGTAATCAATTTGCGGCGGGATATTTCTAATTAAAATTTCTTTTGCTTCACTTACAGCTTCACCTTCAGCGGTTACCCTTCTGGGATCAAATAACGGCGTCAACTCTAAAACATATTTCTTCCCATTTTCAGTTGCAGCATAGTTAGCTACATTGCTAAGAACTTTTTGAAATTCGAGCTTTTCAAATACTGAAGTATCAATCATTGAAGACTATCTTTTTCATTGATGTAATCCTCAATGAGCTTTCGAGGTTGAGGTGTATAATAGCTCAGATATTGAATTGTTAAAGGAATCACTGCGTGAGTATTTTCGTAAAATATTGATTGTTGTTTTGTTTCCTTATCCGGTAAATCAAAAATATTAACAATGATAAAGATGGCGCTTAAGAAAAAAAGGATCTGAATTGAACCTACTATGCCACCAACAATTTGGTTGATCAAATTATTCACTTTGTCAAATGGGTGAACTACTCTTTTTAAGAACACAAAGATTGTAATTATAGAAAAGAAAATAATCAGGCCCCCAATTATTTCTGAAAGATAGTATTCAATCCGGAAAAGACTTTCAATCAGAAAACCAAGTTTCCCTGCAAAAAATACTGCAGCAACAACTGCAAGAATAAATCCAATAATCCCGATAAGCTTACGAATAAAACCATCCTTGAAGCCAAGAATAAAACCTATAATAACACCGGTAATAATCAAAGCATCGAGCAGAATCAATTTACACCCAGCACTTTTTCAACAGCTTCTTTAATAGCCTTTCCATCTGCCATTCCCTTCAATTCTTTAACTGCCAAAGGCATAAGCTTCGGGAAATCAGCCTTAGTTTGTGCACCGATCTGATCTGCAAACTGTTTTACCTTTAATACTATTTCATCCATCGATAACTGCTTTGGAAGATAGGACATAATTATTTTCAATTCTGCTTCTTCTAATGATGCAAGATCATTTCTTCCGGCTTTTACAAATTCTTCAATTGCTTCTTTGCGTTTTTTTGCCGCAGAGCTCAGTAATTTTATTTCTTCTTCTTCATTGAGTTTTTTACCAGTACCGCTTTTTTCAAATTCAAGTATAAGTGCTCTGATAGATCTTATCGTTTGAAGTCTAACAGTTTCATTTGACTTCATCGCTTCTTTAAGATCACTATTAATTTTTTCTGTTAGATTCATATTACCCTCTATAATAAAAAAGCAGGCGATTATTCAAAACCAGCCTGCTTAGTTACACAAATTAAAAGTAGTTTATATTTTTACATTCGCCGAATAGTTAATCCTCAGGCAGAAAGCTTTCCTAAGTTCCTGCTGAATATCGGTGACATAACCCATATCAGTATTTTTATCTATACGCAGCGAGACTATAACGTTAGGCAATGCTTGTCTTTTGCTATACATAATGCCTTGTATTTCTTCCATTTTAACAAGACTGTCATTGATTTGTATTCTTCCATCCTGACCTACCCAGATATAAGAGATCAATCTTCTGTTTTCTATTTTTTCTATTGCTTTAGCTTCTGGTAAGGAGTAGTTTACAAATACCTCAACCTCTCTAAGCGTTGTTGTCACCATAAAAAATAACAACAGCATAAAAATAATGTCAGGCATTGATGCTGTTGGAATCTCTTGTTTAGTGCTTGCTCTTTTCTTTTCGAATTTCATTATTCCTCCAAAGGAGTCCCTTTCGGACAATTCCTCTATTTTATTTTTTCTGGTTCTGCTATTGAAATAATAATTGGAACTGCTTCCTTTACTTCATTCTGAGAGGTTTCATCTAAGTCATTGAATTTCTGACCATACTTTGAATTAGCATATTCATCACGTACTTCGAAGAAAGCTTCCTTAACTTGGTCTAATGCCTGTATATATGCATTATAGACTGTTCTCCTATCAGTTTTAAGTGATACAATAAGCTTTTTATTCTTTGGCAGATCAATCTTAGATTGAATTCTTGGTTTTAATGTAGCGGTAATCTGAAATAAGGATATAGGCTGACCATCAAGAAGAACGTCGCCAGTTTCGTTTATAAGAATTGCAGCCATTCTGTCTTTTGGTACCTCAACAGTTTCTATGTCTTCAATAAATTCAGGCAATGTCATACCTATTCCTGAGTCTACATCAATAACAGTAGCTACAAGAAAGAAGATTAGAAGCAGAAATGCAATATCCGCCATCGACGATGTAGGTATTGTTGCTTCAGGGAGTTTTTTCTTTTTAATCATTTTATAATCTAGAGTTAATAACTAAAAAATTTTAGTTTTATTTTTTGGTCTTTAATTCATATAAAGCGTCAATCAACTCAATTGATGCTAGCTCCATATCACTAACTAAGCTGTCAATTCTTGATACAAGATAGTTGTAAAATACCTGGAGTAGCATAGCTACCACCAGACCAAATAAAGTAGTTAACAGTGCAACTGCAATACCGTCAGCAACAATTGCAGGTGAAATTTGGGCTGCTTCTTTGATAGCATCAAATGCAGCTATCATACCTTGAACTGTACCGGTAAATCCAAGCATAGGTGCTAAAGAAATAAATAAAGATATCCAGATTAATCCTCTCTCTAGGAAACCCATTTCAATGCCACCATAAGCAATGATTGCTTTTTCAGCCGCATCAAGTCCTTCATCAGATCTAAGTAATCCGGCATGAAAAACAGAAGCAACCGGACCTCTGGTATTTGCGCAAACTTCTTTTGCTTGTTCAACTCCGCCTTCGTCTAAAGCTCTTTTAACCTGAACTATGA
This sequence comes from Ignavibacteriaceae bacterium, assembly GCA_035478175.1. Lineage (GTDB taxonomy): Bacteria > Bacteroidota > Ignavibacteria > Ignavibacteriales > Ignavibacteriaceae > IGN2. Next base: position 780 of record DATIJX010000066.1, on the reverse strand, counting down.
ATTTTTTAGTATTGGTTGTTGAGCGGGACAAAGTCCATAATCTTTCAAAACAAAATGCCAGACCTAATATTAAACACCCCAAAATTGGGTGCATAAAAAATCCACCAGCTTCATATTTTGTACTCAACCAGTTTAAAACACCACTATCATTTGTTGCTTGTGCAATGGTGTTAAATGATATCGCTATTACACTTGAGAAATCCATATAGAGTTTCCTCCTGAAAGTTTAATGTTTGTTATCAAGGAAAGGTTATTTTTCCAAATAATTTTTAATTAAGTGTATGACTACAATAATGATTTCAATATTGAAAATCAACAAATTAGTTCATCTAAATAGGTATTTTTTTAGTATTTGTTGAACCGATATTTAAGCTGGTATATGTTTCCGGATAATAAATTGTAGCTTTGAAATATTGAATCAACAAATTCACCGATCTCACCAGGTTTAATCCAGTCTTCAAAATCAGCATCTTTCATCCATTCTCTGTTTGCTGGTGTATCAATTATAAATGGTGCAATTGCATTTGCAGATAAACTAATTTCTTTTCCTTCTTCTGCGAGGGATTTTATTAAATGGATCAACGCCGCTTTTGATGTTCCATACACTGCTTTACCTGGTTCAGCAACCAATCCTGTATATGCTGATGTTAAACAAATTGAACCGGAGTGAGAGTCTTTAACTAGAAGTGAAAAATATTTAGCTATCAAAAAACTTGTTTTCAAATTCATATTGATCATTCTATCAAAATATCCGACTTCAGTTTCCCAAATCATTTTGCC
>DATIJX010000065.1:0-16214 GCA_035478175.1 Ignavibacteriaceae bacterium | reverse complement strand
GTGAGTTTTGACAAACTTGTTGTGTTATCCGGTGTTACGGATGTTGTTGGTTCTTCGTTACAGCCAGTAAATGAAATGGCAGCAATAAAAAGAACAGAAAGAAGCAATGATTTGAATAGTTTCATAGCTTATGACTCCTTAAATGATTTGAAGATAGTTGATTATTGGTTCTAAATCAAACAATTTATTTTAAAGAAAATAAATCCCTCAAAAAACTTTCATAAACCAATTAATATGCCATTAAGTATATAATTTATTGTGCTATTGTGGATAATACAGGTAGGATATTTCAACTTCAATTTAGGCTTATGCCAAAATGAGATAAATGAGAAGCCACATTCCTGAGGTAAGACACTTTTTCCTAAAAGAAGCTTGATTTTACTATTATTTAACCTTAATAATTATTGACCAACCATCATTTTACTTTTGCTAAAATTCTGGCAGGTATTTCTTAATTTAATTGGACAAAAAGAAAAATCTATAATATCCTATCGAACATACAAGTTATTTTGAACAAACTAACTTTTGTGTGAGTTAATCTTTTAAACCAGCCAGCATATTCAAAAGTAAGTCTTTTAATCCGCTGCGTTATTATAAAAAAAATAATTATTTTATTCAGTCTGCGCGTACTTTCATTGCTTTAGAATCAGACTTTTGAAAAATTGCCGCCAAAGTTTTATGTCCTATTTTATCTAATATGACTTTGAAATTTGTTTCAGTTTTTAATTAGTTACCTTATATTGAATGCTATAAATTAAGAAGGTTATGCATGTCCACGTTTATTTTAAATGTTAACGGTGAAAACAGAACCGTACAAGTTGAGGAAAATACACCTCTACTTTGGGTACTACGTGATAATCTGCAATTAACTGGAACCAAATATTCCTGTGGGATTGGTTTATGTGGTACTTGTGTAGTTCATATTGATGGAATTGCTGTAAGGTCTTGTTCCGTTTCTGTTAAAGATTCTGCCTTAAAATCTATTTTGACAATAGAAGGGTTAGCACAAAATCCTGATCATCCGATATTTAAATCCTGGATAGATCATGAGGTATCTCAGTGCGGCTACTGCCAGCCCGGACAAATAATGACAATTGCAGCTTTATTAAATCAAAATCCGAATCCATCTGATAAAGAAATTGAAGATACGATGTCCGGTGTTTTATGCCGGTGCGGAACTTATCCGCGTATCAAAAAAGCAATCGATAAATTAATCAGCGGTGAAGTTAAGTAATGAAAAAATTTAAAAAACAAACTCGCAGAGAGTTTATTAAAGTTTGCAGCTTAAGTGCAGGCGGACTTTTTTTAGCTGCTTATGTTCCGTTAGGCTGCAGCAAACCGGATAGGGAAATAAGTTCAAATATTTTATCACCAAGCGCTTATCTAAAAATTGATACAAGTGGAGTTGTGACTGTAATCGTTCACAGAACTGAAATGGGGCAGGGGGTACAAACTTCATTGCCAATGATAGTCGCCGAGGAGCTGGAAGTTAATTGGAAGGATATAAGAGTTGAACAGGCCGATGCAGATGAAAAATACGGCGAGCAGATGACTACTGGCAGCAGAAGTATTACACTATCATTCGATCCATTCCGGGTTGCAGGCGCAACTGCCAAAGAAATGCTGATTATTGCTGCTTCTTTAAAGTGGGGAATTAACCAAACAGATTGTTATGCGCAAAACGGATTTATTTTTAATAATATTAATGAAAATAAATTTTCTTATGGTGAGCTTGTCAGCGATGCTGCAAAACTTCCCGTTCCACAAAATGTAAAGTTGAAAGATCCAAAAGATTATAAAATAATTGGTAAACGTATTAAAAGATTAGACACTCCTGCCAAACTCTACGGTACGGCGAAATTTGGCATTGATGTTATTGTTCCGGGAATGGTTTATGCTGCTGTTAAAAGATCTCCCACATTAGGAGGCAGTGTTAAATCATTCAATGCTTCAAAGGCAAAAGCTAATAAAGGTATTTTAGATGTAATTCAGATTAGTAGTGGTTTAGCGGTTATCGCAGATTCAACATGGAATGCTTTCAAAGGACAAGAATTGCTTGAAGTTGAATGGAATCCCGGTCCGCACGCAAATGTTAATAATGAATCAATCAGGAATTCATTTTTGACCAAACTTGATACTGATGGGACAGAAGTTATAAAAATCGGCGATCCGGATAACATAGATATCAATAATGAAAATATATTAAACGCTGTTTATGAATTACCATTTCTTGTTCACGCTCCAATGGAACCTGTTAATTGTGTTGCTGACGTAAAGAGCGATAAAGCAGAAATTTGGGCACCAACGCAAAATCCTCAGGTACTTCAAAGAGAAATTGCAAACATGCTCGGTTTCAGAAATATCATCGATAAATTACTTCGTTTGAAAGGTAAAGATGTAATTGTTCATGTAACATTGCTCGGCGGTGGCTTTGGCAGAAAATCTCATTCAGACTTCGGACTTGAAGCCGCAGAAATTTCCCAGGCAATTGGTAAACCGGTTAAGTTAACCTGGACAAGGGAAGATGATATGAAACACGGTCAGTTTCGTCCGGCAAGTATGCACAAATTAAGTGGAGCAATTGATAATTCAGGAAAAGCAGTTCTATTTACTCATCATGTTGTTGGCCCATCAATCAAAGCACAACTATCAAAAAGAGAACCGACTAAACCTGATGACTTTGATATGGTCGATGGATCTAATCCGCTATACAGCATCCCCAATATTAAAATTAGTGCAACTAATGTAAATACTCCAGTCCCTTTGTGGTATTGGCGTGCTGTATATAATTCGCAAAATCCATTTGTTGTTGAAAGCTTTATTGATGAACTTGCTGTTGCAGCAAAGAAAGACCCTATTGATTTCAGATTAGGAATGATGGATTCGGATTCCAGATTAGCAAATGTTGTTAAACTTGTTCGCGAAAAATCGGACTGGGATAAAAAGTTACCGGAAGGAAGCGGAAGAGGAGTTGCTGTTTTTAACGGTTATGGAAGTTTCAACGCACAGGTTGCAGAAATAACAGTTAAGAATAATAGGATTAAATTAGATCGTTATGTTTCAGTTATTGATTGTGGCATAGTAATAAACCCTGATAGTGTTGAAGCTCAAATGGAAGGCGCAATAATTTTTTCACTCTCCGCTGCGTTAAAAGGTGAAATAATAATCAGAAATGGTGGTATAGAAAACAGTAATTATTATGACTATCCGATACTCGAATACGGCGAGACACCAATAATTGAAACCCATATTGTGAAAAATGATTTTCCGGTCGGCGGAGTCGGCGAAGTTGGTGTGGCGGCCTCCACACCTGCCCTAATAAATGCTATATTTAATGCAACAGGAAAAAGAATCAGAAAATTACCTGTTAATCTTAGTTAAATATTTACTTTAATTCTGGCTATGATTTTAAAAACCGATTGTCGTTTCCTCAAAGGTGATAAACCTTGTTTGCCTCATAAGGATAATGGAGTTAAATGTGATGATTGCAATTACTACCAACCAATTTCATTTAAAATCCTCATCATAAAACTGGATGCTGTTGGTGATGTTCTTCGAACAACCTCAATCCTAAAGCCTCTTAAGAAAAAATATCCTGATTCTTATATCGAATGGTGCACGAGAAATAACTCGCTGGAACTCTTTAAAAATAATTCTCTTGTTGATGAGGTGATAACAATTGAAGATGATGCTCTCAGCAGAATTACAGCTGAGGAGTATGATATCGTTATTAATCTTGATACTTCAAAGCTCAGTTCAGCAATAGCTGCAAATGCATCTGGAAAAGAAAAATTTGGATTTGTATTAAGTAAAAAAGGTTTTGTCGAAGCAGCAACTGAATCAGCCCAACATTGGCTAGAGATGAGTGCATTTGATGATGTGAAGAAAGCAAATCAAAAATCATATCAGCAGATAATGTACGAAATATTGGAACTGAATTTACCTGTGGAACCTCCAATAATTCAGACTACAGAAAAAGATAGAGCAAAGATTGCTGCAAATGATTTTGTGAAGAATATAATTTCGCAAAAACCTATCATAGGATTGAATGTCGGTGTTGGTACTAAATGGCCAAGTAAGGGCTGGCCACTTAAACGATGGAAAGAACTAATTAATAAGCTGGGCAATGATCAGTACAATTTGCTTTTACTCGGTGGTCCTGAGGAAACGGAAATTATCAGCCAATTAGAAAAAGAATATAAATACCTTATTAATACCGGGTGTGATAATTCATTGCTTGAATTTGCGGCAATAGTTGATTTATGTGATTTGGTCATTACAGCAGATACTATGGCACTGCATATTGCTACTGCACTTGAGAAGAAAATCATTGCACTGTTTGGTCCAACTTCAGCAAATGAGATTGAACTTTACGGAAAGGGGATTAAATTATTTTCGCCTGAAGGTTGTAGCTGTTATTACAGGAAATACTGTTCTGAAGAAATATCTTGTATGGAGAGAATAACAGGTGATATGGTAGTTGATGCAATTGATCTATTGATGAAAAAATAAAATTATTTACGTTATCAAACTACTTCAGAAACTAATCCCTCTTTAAGTTGATATTTCTTTTTTGATTTTTCACAGAATGCAAATCCATCTTTGTTGAATTCCAATCTCTTACCTGCCTCAGATACCCATCCTAAAATTTTACCCGGGACACCAACAACCAATGCATAATCAGGGACATCTTTTGTAACAACTGAGCCGGCACCAATCAAACAATGTTTACCTAATGTAATTCCACAAACGATGGTAGCATTAGCGCCTATCGAAGCACCTTCTTTGACCAGAGTCTTCACATAAAACTGAGCGCCAACCTGTGGATACTTACACTTAGGATCTAAAATATTTGTAAACACCATTGAAGGACCGCAGAAGACATAATCTTCAAGAGTAACGCCTTCATAAATTGAAACATTGTTTTGCACTTTGCAGAAATCGCCGATTGAAACATTGTTCCCGACATTCACATTCTGACCAAACACACATTTCTTACCAATCTTAGTTCCGCTCTGAATATGACTAAAGTGCCATATCTTGGTTCCTTCACCAATTACACAATTATCGTCTACGTATGCAGATTCGTGTTTGAAATAATTCATTTAATTTTCCTGGATTTTTTGAATTGTAATGCAAATGGATGTATGTTATCCAAACTTTCTACCGGTTGAGTTGATCGTATTTTTTGTGCTAATGTAACGGAAGGTCTGGCGTCATCAATACCAAAACCTCTTCCGTTAATAATTTCTTTATAAACCAGCGTGTGCAAGTCAGTAAAGCCTTCTGAAAATTGTATTTCTTCACCATCAACTGTTATTGATCTGAATGTTGGGGCTCCTTTATCTATCGCTTCTTTTGGTAAATCGTTTCTGTCAGTAGATAGGTACCACTTAACATTTGCGTTTTGAAGTTCTAAAAACCCGGACATCCTTTTAGGATCTGAAAGATGAAGAGTACTTGATTGGGTGTTGCCAAATAACCACATCAATAGATCGAAAAAATGGATGCCGATATTGGTACCAATCCCTCCAGATTTTTCTATCATACCTTTCCAGGAAAAATAATACCACAATCCCCGGGAAGTAATATAAGTCAGTACAACTTCGTGTTTCTTTTTTGATTTTTCTTTTGCAAGTTTTTCTTTAAGCTCCACTAGTGCCGGATGGACTCGCAATTGTAATACTGTGTAAACTCGAGCTGATGATTCTCTTTCCAATTCCTGAAGTGCATCAAGATTCCAGGGATTAAGTACGAGGGGTTTTTCACAAATTGCATTTGCTTCAACTCGTAAAGCAAGCCGGATGTGAGCATCGTGAAGATTATTCGGAGAACATATTGACAGGTAATCAATGTTATGATTACTGCCTTCTCTCCGTAATTTTTCAAGATGCCTGTCGAATCTTTCAAACTCAGTAAAGAAACTAACGTCAGGGAAATACTTATCAAGAATTCCCACAGAATCATTTGGATCAACTGCAGCAACTAATTGATTGCCTGTATCTTTTATTGCCTGCAGATGTCTTGGGGCTATGTAACCAGCTACTCCTGTAATTGCAAAATTTTTCATCAATAATTTTTATTAAGCTTTAAATATGTTTTTAGATTTTATTCCTCTCGACTCAAACGCATTTCTGGAATCGACAATTAGCTTTGAGTTCTGAGCAATAAACTTATAGTCCAACATAGAATGATCAGTGCTTAATACCAGAAGGTCATAACTTTTAAGATTTTCTTTCGAGAGCTTAACTGATTTCATATTATAATTATAATGCCTGGTTTTAGGTAAGACCGGTATTAGCGGATCATAATAATCAACTGTTGCACCTTTTTCACGGTAAATCTCAATTAGTTTTAATGACGGAGATTCTCTCATATCATCAATATCTTTTTTATAAGCAGCACCGAGAATAAGTACTTTTGAACCATTTAATGCTTTTTTGAATTTGTTGAGAGCTTCGACGGATCGTTCAACCACGTAGTATGGCTGATGAGTATTTATTTCACCTGCAAGCTCAATAAACTTTGTATTTATTTCAAACTCTCTTGCTTTCCAGGTTAAGTAAAAAGGATCAATCGGAATACAGTGCCCGCCGAGTCCGGGACCGGGGTAAAATGGTTTAAATCCGAATGGTTTGGTTGAAGCTGCAGCTATAACTTCCCATATATCAATATTCATTCTATCGAATACCATCTTAAGCTCATTTACCATAGCAATGTTTATAGATCGGTAAATATTTTCGAGCAGTTTACTTGCCTCAGCAGCTTTTGTAGATGAAACGTGAACAGTTTTAATTATTACCAGATCGTAGAGTTTTGCAGCGATTTCCAAGCATTTCGGTGTAACACCTCCAACAACCTTTGGTATGGTTACAGTCGAAAAATCTTGATTGTTGGGGTCTTCTCGTTCGGGACTGAAAGCTAAATAAAAATCTTTTCCAACTTTGAATTTATTTTTACCTGCTTTGGCTGCATTTTCAAAAAGTGGTTTCAGAATTTCATCGGTCGTTCCTGGATACGTTGTTGACTCAAGAGTAACTAGTTGACCTTTTCTAAGATACTTTGCAATAGTTTTTGCTGTATTAACTACATAAGACATATCCGGTTCACGATGCTCATCAAGTGGGGTGGGAACACATATAATGATAGCATCAACTTCAGGAAGTCTGGAAAAATCTGTTGTTGCTTTTAATCTACCTGATTTAACTGCATCCTTGATTTTCTTTTCACTGATATGCTTGATATAGCTTTTCCCCTGTGTAAGAAATTTTACTTTCTTATCATCCAGATCAAATCCTAAAACGTTAATATTTTTTGCAGCGAAGGCAAGTCCAAGTGGTAAACCCACATAACCCATTCCTACTATTCCAACAATTACCGATTTGTTTTTGATTTTTTCAAGAATTTTCATTTTAATTATCCATTTATATTAGAAAATAATATTCTTATTTGAGTGACTCAAAATAATCCACTTATTCTTTATTTGGTAATAATGATTTGATATTATCTATAAAAGACCCCTCTCTGATGTTGCCTGATAATAATAACTTTAATCTGTGCTCAAATGTCGCCATTATTATGCCAATTATTAAATAATAGCTAAGTATAAAATTATTTGAAAAGAAAATGCTTTACTCGTTTTGATCAGTTATTGCTAGAATGTTTTAGAAAACTTATAGAATTATGAATTCTGTTCAGTGCATTGAGTTGAGATGTTTGGCCTCAATAAGAAGTTATAACTGAAGCAAGAGTTTTTAATGTTTCACAACTTTAGAAAAAATAAATAAAAAAGGTTACCGTTTTGCTTTAGGTTTGAATGACTTTGAGATAAAAATAAAACCTGCAATAACAAAAGGGATGCTCAGTAATTGCCCCATATTTAGAACCATCGCCTCTTCAAATCCTGACTGATTCTCTTTCACGAATTCAACAAAGAATCTGAATGTGAAAACCAGCACCAGAAATATTCCGAAAAGCAATCCGCTTTTATTCTTTTCAATTCCTTTATAATAAATAAATAATAGAATCAGAAAAATTATGAAGTAAGATATTGATTCATAAAGCTGTGCCGGGTGTCTGGGTAGATCATCCACTGCTGTGAAAATGAAGGCCCAGGATACATCCGTTGGTCTTCCAATAATTTCAGAGTTGAAAAGATTTCCCAATCTTATAAATGTACCGGCTAATGCTACAACAATTACAACCCTGTCGAGTGTCCAGAGCATCGGATAATTTTTTTTCTTTTTTGAAAATAAGTATAGAGCAGCTAAAATACCAATTGCAGCACCGTGGCTGGCTAATCCACCTTCCCAGACTTTGAATATTTCAATAGGGTTAGATAAATAATATTCAGGATTGTAAAACAAACAATGACCTAATCTTGCACCGATTACGGTTCCGAAGATCATATAAACAGATAGCTGTTCGAGGTCGGTTCTGGGTCTGCTTTCCTTCTTAAACACCCAGGTCATAATAAAGTATCCGGCAACAAAAGCCATCGCAAACAAAAATCCGTACCATCTGACTGATATCGGACCCAGATGAAAAATTTCCGGGCTTACGCTCCATTCAATAAAGGCTAAAAGCATATATAATTAAAATGATTTGAAAGTTTACTCAAGAAAGATACTCATTTCTAATAAGTCATAGAATCCATTAGATCATGCTTTGCTTTTGCTAAATCTTCCCCTTCGTTTGGGTTTTGTTTTTGCCTCCTCTGCTAGCTGAATACATTCCTCAAGAGTTAGAGAAGCAGGATCCCGGTCTTTGGGTATTTTTACATTTTCTTTTCCTGCTTTGATATATGGACCCCATCTTCCATTAAGTATTTGAAATTCAGGATTTTCCTCAAATGATTTAATTAATTTCTCTGCGTCGGATTTCTTTTTGGCTTCAATAGCAGCAATCGCCTCATCAATTTCTATATCATGAGGATCGTATTGGTCTTTTATCGAATAAAACTTTCCATCAAATTTTACGTAAGGACCAAACCTGCCAATTGCTGCTACAACCTCCTGGTTGTTGTATAAACCAACGACTCTCGGAAGCTTAAATAAATGTATTGCTTCTTCAAAAGTTATGTTTTCCAGTTTTTGAGTTTTTCTCAAGCCGGCATAAATGGGTTTATCGTTTTCATCTTTTGGATTGCTTAATGCTGCCACCGGTCCAAACCTCGCCATTCTTACCGAGACCTGTTTACCTGAAACAGGATCTTTTCCGAGAATTCTTTCCCCCGATACTCTCTCAGAGGTTTCAATTGTGTGCTCGACTTTTTCTTTGAATGGAGGATAAAACTCATCAAGCATCTCGTGGTAGTCCATTTTACCATTTGCAATTTCATCAAGTTCATCTTCAATGTGAGCAGTAAACTGGTAATCCATAATCTGCGGAAAGTGTACTAGAAGAAAATCATTAACAAGCATTGCAACATCGTTTGGAAATAATTTACCTTTATCTGCGCCTGTAATTTCAGTTCTTTTTTCTTTGCTGATTTTCTTGGATTCATTAAGAGTAATTACGGCATATTCTCTTTCAGTGCCTTCGCGTTCTTCTTTATGAACATATCCTCGTTTCTGAATTGTACTGATAGTTGGAGCGTATGTTGAAGGTCTTCCGATCCCAAGTTCTTCAAGTTTTTTTACCAGACTTGCTTCCGTGAATCTTGCAGGTGGACGTGTAAATCTTTGAGTAGCCAAAATTTCAGCGAAAGAAATTTTCTGTCCCTTAGAAATATCAGGCAATATTCCACTCTCTCCGTTTTCACCATTTTCATCATCAGAAGATTCAATATATACTTTCAGAAATCCATCAAACTTTATTACCTCACCTTTTGCGACGAACATCTCATCAGCTTTGCTTACATTCACTTTCAGAGTTGTTCTTTCCAATTGTGCATCACTCATCTGAGATGCAATTGCTCTTTTCCAGATTAAATCATACAAAGCTTTTTCTTCTTTTGTGCCTGCCACATTTTCTTTACTGAAATCAGTTGGGCGAATGGCTTCGTGTGCTTCCTGTGCGGTTTTTGATTTTGTTTTGAACTGCCGCTTATGGAAGTATGGTTTGCCATATTCATCTTTGATTTGTTTTTCTGCTGCATCAAGTGCAAAATCAGAAAGGTTTACTGAATCAGTTCTCATATAAGTGATCTTACCGGCTTCATATAATTTCTGTGCAACAAGCATAGTCCTGCCAACAGAGAAGCGCAACTTCCTGCTGGCTTCCTGCTGAAGAGTAGATGTTGTGAACGGGGGAGAAGGAGATTTTTTTGCAGGTTTCTTTTCAACACTTTCGATTGAAAATTCTGAGGTTCTGCATTTCTCCAGGAAATCTTCTGCTTCCTTTTGCGTATCGAAAAAATCTGACACCTCAGCTTTAAACTCAGATTTCTTACCATCTTTATCCGTTACAACAAAAGTACCCGTTACTTTAAATCTTGACTGAGTTGTGAATGCATCTATCTCTCGTTCACGCTCGACAATTAATCTAACTGCAACTGACTGTACTCTTCCTGCAGATAATTTTGGTCTTACTTTTCTCCACAATATTGGTGACAGCTGAAAGCCGACTAACCTGTCAAGAATTCTTCGTGACTGCTGTGAATTAACAAGGTTATAATCAATTCCGCGAGGATTTTTTACGGCCTCGAGAATTGCAGTTTTTGTTATTTCAGAAAAAACAATCCGTCTAATTTTTTTCTCAGGTAATTCCAAGGCTTCTTTCAAATGCCAGGCTATTGCCTCACCTTCGCGGTCTTCGTCAGTTGCAAGCCAAACAATTTCAGATTTATCAGACAATTTCTTAAGCTCTTTTACTCTTGCTTTTTTATCTTCAGGGATGATGTAATGCGGTGAATAGTTATTCTCAATATCTATTCCCATATCTTTTTTCTTTAAATCCCTGATGTGTCCATAACTGGATGTAACTAAAAAATCTTCTCCGAGAAATTTTTCAATCGTACTTGCTTTAGCCGGTGACTCAACTATTACTATGTTTTTTGCCATACTTTTTTTTGTTTTGTTTAAAGACTCAATTTTGACGGCGCAAATTAAGTTATATTTGAACAGAATTTCAAAGTAATTTTTTTATTGTGCGGTTATTCTCTGAATTAGCAGGAAATCTTTGATATCTTTTTTCTGGCGAGACTTCTTTCTTAAACAAAATGAGTTTTAATATTTATTTAAAAAAGTTTTTTCAACTACTTGCAATACCTTTAATTGTGTTGATAAAAATTTATCAACTGCTAATTTCTCCATTGTTTCCTCCTTCGTGCAGATTTACACCAACCTGTTCTCATTACACTCTTGAAGCATTGAAGAAATACGGAATTTTAAAGGGTGGATGGTTGGGTTTCAGACGAATAATCAGATGTCATCCGTGGGGTGGAAGCGGTTATGATCCTGTGCCTTAAAGTTGAGAACACTGATGGCTAAGAAAAAGAAACTCAATTTAAAACAAACCATCAAAAAACTGCCGAAAATTATTCTGAAGATTTTCCTTTGGTTTATTTTCCTCACTGTATTATTAGTCCTGCTGCTTAAGTGGATTAATCCTCCAACATCATCTATAATGATTCAAAGAAAAATCGAAGCAGTTGTTTTATGGAATGAACGACAGATGATCGCTTATGAATGGTTCAGTTATGATGATATTTCAAAGCAGATGGCAATTGCAGTCATTGCTGCTGAAGATCAGAATTTTCCTTTTCACTTCGGATTTGATTTTGAGCAGATTGAAAAAGCCATTGAACAGCACGAACGTGGTCGTAGATTAAGAGGTGCGAGCACTATCACTCAGCAGGTCGCAAAAAATTTATTTCTTTGGGAAGGAAGGAGTATTATAAGAAAAGGATTTGAAGCGTACTTTACTGTTCTTATTGAATTATTATGGAGTAAAGAAAGAATACTTGAAGTTTATCTTAACATCATTGAAACAGGTGATATGATTTTTGGAGTGGGAGCGGCGAGCCAGATTTATTTTAAGAAACTTCCTGCAAAGCTTTCACGAAGTCAGGCGGCTTTACTAGCTGCAACCATTCCGAATCCTAAACGCTTCTCAGCAAGAAATCCATCAGGTTATATTTTCAGAAGGCAAAGCTGGATACTTGGACAGATGAGTTCTCTCGGCGGAGTTGAGTATTTGAAGAATCTTTAATTATCTGACTGAAATTAAATAAGTCACCTTACGCAACCAGGGGAAAACCTACGAGGTTTTGCCAAACAGTATATTCTTACCAGCCAATTGGGGAGAAAAATCCAAAATATTCTCAGAAAAACAAACGTTGAAACCCCGGAGGTTTAGTATTCTGCGTAACATAAATTAATAATAAAAAACCCCCACTGGTTAAATGGGGGTCAGTAAGAAAAATATTGTTGACTTTTATCTCATCAAAACCATCTTTTTTGTTTCAGCAAAGCTGCCTGCCTGAAGCCGGTAGAAATAAACACCGCTCGACAAAAGACTCGCATCGAACTTAACCCTGTAGCTGCCTGCCTGCTGCTCTTCGTTAGTTAATGTTGTAATTTCATTGCCGAGGCAATCATATAACTTCAGTGTAACAAAACAAGCTTCAGGAATTTGGTACCCGATCGTAGTATTTGGATTATAGGGATTAGGAAAGTTCTGATCTAATAAAAAGTATGTTGGTGAGGAATGATTATCACGGTTATCTAAAGAGGTCACCGATAAAACTTGTCTATCGTATACAGACATTTCAGAAGAATCCTTCGTACACGAGAAGCCCGAATCTATTAAACAATTAGTCCATGATTCTAAATTATACTTATAATTACTTCCCTCTAAATCAGGATTAGTATGGTAAGGATCAACTGCTACGGGAGTAAGAATATATTTTGCTGAATACCAGGAGGCTGCACAGGGATCAGTAGACCCAAGTAATATCTTTGTATGAACGGTGTCCTCCAGATTATTTGGACCGGAACCGCTTGTCCAGTCAGCATCAACTATTGTTAGTTTTGGAAATGTTGCTCCCAAAACTTTTGCGACTAATGCATAAGGACCAAAAAAGTAGTAATCGTGCATTAAATTAAATCCGCCATAACGAACATTTCTGTATGCTGTTGTTAATACTCCAACCCAGTTTTTAACTCCGATAGATGCCCCGGACCACGAGTGAGCCTTTAAAACAGGCATATTAATCAAACATAGGCGATTCTCATCATAGGTTGAAGTGTTTGAATCCCATATACCGTAACGAAGTGATATCCTATAGTTCCCTGATGGTGAAGTGAACTTTGGGTAAGATATCTTTGATGAAGGTTCATAAACAAAACCATTAGTATAATCACCTGAAGAGTACTCCTGAGCCACATCATCCCAGTATATGTTCCAATCAAGTAAATAAACAGGGTGGCCTTTAGAGTAAAAAGTATTCACTACGTCAATTATGGATTGATTAATGTCCTCAGAATTATTGTCATCCTGGTTAATACCCGTTCCAATATCCTGAGTATTATCGCAGACAATTATCTCTCCGTTAAATCCATCCGGATGGTTGAGTATCTGCCAGATCACACCTTTTATTCTGTCTGTGCTTGTTCCGTTTCTAAAATCCCACTGGAAATTTCCTTTAATAATAACTATATCATCTTTGCCGACTATACCTGCTGGATACACAGCAGTTTTATGAAAGTAGATCTCCTTTGCCTGCATCATCAAAAACAATGTATCAATTGCCGGATCAGCAAGCCACTCATTTGGTACTGTAGTATCGCCTGCTGCTAATGAACCTGCAGTTAGAGGGATTGCATCAAGCACAAAAACAGTTGATACAGGATTTAAAACTTCCCACGTTGGGAGTGAACCATTGAGTGATACTTTTGGAGTGAGAGAACCGGGAACGAATGCCGATAAAACCAATATCCCAAAACAAATTACAACAATAAAAATTAATTTAGCTGATAATTTATAGTTCCTGAATTCAAAAAAAGATTTCATACATATACCCCGTTGTTATTATAGATTAACTTATATTAAAATCTTCAGAAAGACAAGAAGAGCAGGTTAGGGAAGCGGAAAAACATTGTTAAAGCCGCTGCTGTCCAAAATAATTTTTATCCCGGAAGATAAGGTAATAAGGTTAACAGTTTCCGGGATGGATAGTGTTACTAAGGTTTCAGAAAAATAAGGTTTTTATCGTTAAACTTCTTCAAACTTTGTTACTATTGTATAAGAAACCTTAGTAACAAAAAGCAATAAAATCCATTACCTTATTAGCTTATTTTTACGGAGGAATTAAATTGAAACAAAAATAAAGTTCTTTGAAAACAGATAATTATCCGGCTTTTTACTTTATTCTAAATTTATTTTGCAAAGCACTGGCTAAAGCAGATAAATCTCAGCCTGTATATTTATTTTGTATCCGGAGTTATCCGAAAATTATTATCACAGCATTAGTAGGTGACTGGTTTGTAAATTCTTATTGAATCATTCATGCAATCACTCAATCATTCATAAAAATTATTTGTATCCGGAGTTATTCTGAACATAAAAACCCTCTTAATTGACGTCGCCGGAATTCTTCTGGTCTATTTTCTCCCGGAAATTTCTGGTTTGCTGAATATTCCATTTTACTTATTCGAGCCAATGAGAGTCATTATTATTATTTCACTTGTTCATACTTCCAGGAATAATTCATATCTGCTTGCCGTGCTTCTTCCGTTAATCTCATTTGCATTTGCAAATCATCCTTCAATCGCAAAGACGTTTATATTATCAGGTGACCTGCTGCTGAATATATTTTTATTTTACATTCTGAAGAGATGGTACAATGTTTTTCTTTCAATGGCTTTAAGTATAATTCTCAGCAAGCTTGCCTACTATCTTGCCAAATACCTGCTGATTCAATTTTCAATGATTGATGGCGGGCTTATTTCAACTCCACTTTACATCCAGTTAATAATAATTGTTGTGTTGAGCAGTTACTCATATCTGGCTGTTAAATTAAAAGCAAAGAAATGAATTAATAATAAAAAACCCACACTGGTTAAATGGGGTTTAATTGTTGAATCCGTGAACTTGAGTAAATCTAGTTTTATCAATACCAGCTTCTTAAACTGAACAAAACTTTGTCCTGCCTGCCCATTATGGGAGCCTGTCGAAGGATCACTACTCTCCAAACGGTAAATGTATGTTCCGCTCGATTAGCCGGCAGCACAAAATTTAAAATTCTGCTTACCCGGAATAAACTTAGTCACACGCCGGCGTTCGAAGATACAACTTGACGAATGCTTACTGAAATTTATCTTCCATTTTCCTTATTTATTCCGATGTGGTATTTAATTGTAAACTACCACTCCCATTAGTTTTTACCCAATAACCTTTTCCGGGCATCAGAGTACCAGCCGTTGTGTATCCGAAATTATAACCGAAGAATGCAGAGATAATTAAGTTTGGAGGTGTAGAAGTAATATTCTGAACTGCAACCTGTGTATCGAATGGACCAATAATATTCCATCCCGGATTAACATCGATAGCAGTTGTAATACTTGTGCCGCAAATTTGCAAACTTTGAGCATTGTCATATTTTACCCAATAACCGGCTCCATTTAAAAGGGTATCCACAATAAAATAACTATTGCTATACCCAAAAACTTCGGCACTTGAATTTGAAAAAATATTGGATGCTGACATATCATTATTAAGGAAAGGAACCGACACAAGATTCCAGCCTGTGCTTAAATTAATATCCATGCAATCTACTGTAGGACTAAATTTATAAATATTGCCATTGAACGAAGTCAGGTAAAGCTCCTTCTGCTCATCCATTCCAAATGAACTGATAAAACCAGGTGCAGTTAAGAGTAATTGATTTGATGGCGGGTTAATTCCATCATAATCTAATGCCCAAACTCTTCTCGTAATGTAATCCCCATAAATATATTTTCCATCCAGTTCCGGTACACCAGCACCGCGATAAACATAACCTCCCGTGATTGAATAACCGGTGTTATGATCATATTCCCAGACAGGAAAAATGTATTCAGGATAATTACACCCGGATAAATCATACGGATGATTACCTTCATAACAGCGCCAGCCGTAATTCTTTCCACTCTGAATAATGTTAATCTCTTCCCATTCAGACTGTCCGACATCTGCAGCCCAGAACCAGCCCGTTTGAGCATCGAAACTGCATCGCCACGGATTTCTTAATCCCCAAGCATAAATTTCCTTTCTTATTTGTGTATTCGTAC
>DATIJX010000064.1:0-4080 GCA_035478175.1 Ignavibacteriaceae bacterium | reverse complement strand
TGATGATTTCAGGTATCCAGGGCCAAAGCCAAACACGAAAGAAACTGCGATTGTAATGCTTGCTGATGGTTGTGAGTCTGCAGTAAGGTCAATTGAAAATCCCGATCCCTTCAAAGTTGAAAATGTTATTGACAGCATATTTAAATCCCGTATTGATGACAGGCAGCTTGAAGAATCACCTGTGAATTTTAAAGATATAAAAATTATGAAAGAGGAATTCCTCAACATACTTCTTGGTCAGCATCATAAAAGGATAAAATACCCGAAACAAGAAGAAGCCGAAAAAGGAATTCAGACAGAAAATAATTAATGGAAATTTTTATCAGGGAATATCTCGCAACGCTTAAGCTGGAAAGAAATCTTTCTGATAATACAATCGCCTCATACAAAAATGATTTAAACTCACTGCTTAACTTTTTAAAAGATTCCGGAGTTGAAGATCCGTCGCAGATAAACTCAAAGCTGCTGAATGATTTTTTCGGAGTTCTCACAAAACTTGGATTAAGCAGCAGGTCATCTGCAAGATATTACTCTTCAGTAAAAGGATTTTTTGGTTACCTGTTCTCCAGCGGCTACATTGAAATCAACCCAATGGAGAAAGTGTCCGCACCTAAAGTTAGCAAAGGCTTGCCGAATGTTCTGAACATAAATGAAATTGAAAGCATTCTCTCCGAACCAGATATAAGTAAGAAACTTGGACTGAGAGATAAAGCACTTCTTGAAACATTTTATGCCTGCGGACTTCGTGTTTCCGAGCTTATCAATCTAAAAATATCAGATTTATTTTTAAGCGAAGAGATGATAAGAGTTTTTGGAAAAGGATCGAAAGAAAGGTTTGTGCCTATTGGTTCCTCCGCTATCAACTGGATTAGTGAATATCTTAAAAACAGCAGGCCGTTGCTTGAGAAAAAAGCCAAAAGCCAGCATATTTTATTTTTGAACAGCAGGGGAACAAAACTTTCACGAATGGGTGTCTGGAAAATTGTAAGCAACTATGCTAAGCTTGCGGGAATAAAAAAGGAAGTTCATCCGCATACCTTCCGTCATTCATTTGCAACGCATCTTCTTGAAGGCGGTGCAGACCTCCGTGCTGTGCAGGAAATGCTCGGGCATGTTGATATTTCTACAACTCAGATTTATACTCACATTGATAGGGACTACATAAAACAAGTGCATAGAGATTTTCATCCCAGAGGGTGAATTTTTTATGCGTTGTATAAAGCTTAAAATTGATACTAAAAATCGAATGACATTTTTCCATATTAAAATATTATTAGCAGTTCTCTTGCTAGTTCTTATTACATCCTGTAAAGACGCAAGCAAAACTGAACAGCAATCTGACACAACCGGAAATACTGATTCTTTAACTTCAAACGACGAGAAAAGTTTTCTTTTTCTTACTGAATGGTTTGATAAGGTCGGTGTTTACAAATACGATCTTACTAAGAAAAAATATTCCACCGTGTGGTGGCATCCGAGAGAAAATGTTGTTATGCTTGTTTATAAACCGGGAGGTAATCCAGCGTATTTTTTAACATCCGAGAAAATGGGGATGAGAGCAAATTTTCCGTTCTTCAACAGACTTAAGCTGTTCATCATCTCGCACGATTTATCAGAAACAAAACAAATAGACAACATTGGCAGCGGGCTTCAGTTCACAACTCGCTGGAATGATGATGAAAACCTGGAAGTGATTTACACTTCCATTGATAAAACAATCGCATCCTATGTTAATCAATACACTAAGGTTTATGATCATTATGGGAAATTGATTGACAGCGAAGTCAAAACATTTGATATTGAGAAAAGCGGTTTCCCTCAATTGATACCTCCGAGAAATTCTAGTATCTCTCCTTCAGGTAAATATGGAGTTTCATTTAAAAGTGATTCTGTGTTTCTAAAAATAGCAAAAGGCGATACCCTTGAGTTCATCGCGGTTATGAAGCACAGTTTAAATAAGCTTAAATGGAGTGACAATGAAGAATATCTTTTTATTTCAACTCTCGATTTGAATAACGAAACAATAAAATCCAAAAGTCCGGAAACTTCCGAATTATTTATTTATTCTTTACAAGCTGATTCACTTATCGATGCATTTGGCGGGGCAGGTCTAAAAAACTTTTTTACTCTAGATGACATTTTGATTTTTGATGACGGATTTGATAATAATTCCATCATAAATATTTACGACTTAAATCAGAAGAAAATAGTGGGCGTAATTAAACCGAGAGAAGGTTGCGGTCTGGTAACTGTGCCGATGCTTCCAGCCAGATAATTATTATTTTATATTAAATATCTTCTTTATTCTTTTTGTAAGCGGGAAAAGAAAAATTAATATTTTTCTGACCCAGTCCGGATTTTGCTGATCAAGCCTCGCATCGAATTTCCAGTTTGCAACTTCAATTCTTGCTTTCATAACTTCGGGGTGAGTGTCTTCAAACTTTTTAAGATTTCCGAAGTCGTCATACTTAAATGACGAATCAGATGATTGAAGTATTTCCTCATCGGTGTAATAAAGCTTATGGAAATCAATTCTTTTCAGCATCATTGTATCCGGCGGTTTTACCCAGCCGTAGTGATAAATTTCAGCATCTATGTCAGTAGGTTTTACTGGCGAAGTATTTTCATGTCTGAAACTCATCGCATCACCCCAGGAAATAATTCCTCTGTTAAGTTTAATAACTCTTATTTCTTTTATGTACCAATTCCTGTAGTTATCCTGGTAATAATCATAGCTGCCGTAGAAGTGTCTGTATTTAAATCGTAATGCTTCAACTGAGCTGCGGTTCAGATTATTTCGCATCGCATTCATTAAAGTGCCAAGATATTTTTCATGCAGCACTTCATCTGCCTGAATATACAATCCCCAATCACCCGTGCATTCTTTTAGTGCTGCATTTGTTTCGACTGATAATAACTTTCCTCCTTCACGCAAAGTCATATCCCATGTTCTTCGGATGATTTTAATTTTATCGCTCTCAATGGATTTTACTGCTTCGTAAGTTTTATCTTCAGAGTCACCAACATTTACAATCAGCTCATCACATAAGGGGAGTATACTTAGAATAGCTTCACGGAATGGATAAAAATACTTAATGCCGTTTCTTATAATTGTGAAACCGCTTACTTTCATTTCTCGTCAAGTTTAAACTGCATGTTATAAAGTTTGTGATACAGTCCGAGTTTACTTAAAAGAACTTCGTGTGTACCTTCTTCAACAATTTCACCATCGCTGAGCACAATTATTTTATTTGCCCGTTGAACAGTAGATAATCTATGTGCAATAACGATTGAGGTTCTTCCTGTCATTAATCTTTCAATTGCCTGCTGAACAAGCACTTCAGATTCTGTATCGAGCGATGATGTTGCTTCATCCAAAATTAATATCGGAGGATTTTTTAACAATGCACGTGCAATAGAGAGACGTTGTCTTTCACCTCCGGAAAGTTTTGTACCACGGTCACCGATAACTGTTTCATAACCATCTTTCAGGTTCTCAATAAAATTATGTGCGTTAGCAGCTTTTGCAGCTGCAATTATTTTATCAGGGGAAACATCCTGCAATCCATAAGCAATATTACTTTTCACCGTGTCGTTGAATAATATAGTTTCCTGTGTAACGACACCGATAAAAGAGCGGAGTGATTTAACAGTGATATTACGAATATCATTATCATCAATAAGTATCGAGCCGTCTTTTACATCGTAGAATCGAGGGATAAGATCTACAAGACTCGATTTTCCCGCACCGCTTGGACCTACTATTGCAAGCACTTCACCCTTATTTATTTCAAGATTAATTTTATTAAGTATTAAGTCGCTCTTTTCATATTTGAAGCTTACATTTTGAAACCTAATTCCCTTATTAAAAGAATTTAATTCAGCTGCATTTGGAGTGTCTACTATTTTTGGAGTCGTATCAAGAATTGAAAAAACTCTTTCTGATGCGGCAATACCTTCCTGAATGCTGTTAAATACCTGCCCGACCAATTTTATTGAAGGCATCATCTGAAAGAAAATCCCCAGAAAGACAAAGAAGGCACCGGGCGTCATATCGCTTTTTCCCGCAACAATCTGGGT